>NZ_JBBPCO010000010.1 GCF_038070005.1 Thermithiobacillus plumbiphilus
CGCGAGGCCCAGCCGCGACTAACGAGGATTCCATGAATTGGAGCACAGGCGAAGGTGGAATGCCACTGCAACGATGATAGCAGTGCCCTGATGGCTGCCCAGCGGCAGCAGGTGTTTGTGATCTCCCGAGACGGTCAGCTCGGCGTGCGCTGCGATAGCAGCGGTGATCTCTTAGCCGTGATCAGCATCGGTGGTCATCACGCGCGGCACGGCGGCGGACTCGACGATCTCAATGGTCTCGATATAATCAGCCGGCACCTCGGGGCGGAGCGATCAATCGAAGCCAGCCGCTGGGTGCGGTGGCACTCGGCAAGAAGAAGATCGAACTGGAGCCCGCCTGAACAGGCTCCAACTCATGCCGGCGGGATGCGCCCCGGCGAACGGCGGTTATGCAGGCTACTCGCGACCGTAGCCAGATGATGGGCGGCAATACGCGCGACTCAATGATGCACGTCGTGACGCACGATGGCGCCGAGCAGGGCGTGTCGAAAAAATGCTAGTTATGCCGCCTCGTGGCCGACCACGGAGGTGATCAGAGTGATCAGAGCAAGCCGTAGCATAGGTCAGTTCTCGCCTTTAACATCCGTCTTCGAATAGTCTGGCCCACAGTCGCGGGATTAAACCGAAAGTTAAGTTGTAAACCAGCCTACTGTGCGAAAATAACACCAGATGATTTGCCAGTAACAATATCAATGATCAACCCGAGCCGGCCAGAATGCCAGCTTATGACCGGTATACCAAAGGGGGAGGATAGGATTCACCCATGACAACATCGGTAGGGTCCTCCAAAGCTTCCGCACTTTCCTCATAGTGGAACCACAGCCCTTTTTCTAAATTGTAAGTTCCTATCTTCATTAAAACGCTACTCGCAGCGTTATTGGCCACTTCTCTGCCTAGTAATTCGGAGGCTTTGTTAGCAACATCCGCCGCCAAAACTCCATCAGTAAATGTGTCGAAAGCTCTTTCAACAGCTTCGCCAATGGTCAAACGTCTCGGCCCTTCCCACTCCGTGAGATAGATATATCCGCCCTTGCCCGACTTGACCAGTTCCGAGCGGGTGGCTAAAGCAACCAGCAAAATGGGATTTGCCTTAGCTGCCAAAGCGTGATTTACCGTGAGCGATGAAATGATTTCTGAGAGGTGGATGCCAAATCCATTTTTATCTAGAATAGATATCATCTCGTCAACAATTGCATTCGCTTGGATTTCATCGAAGGGAATATCGCGCCAAAGAATTCCCCATTCGTTCTCACCAACGCGAATGAGTGGATCGGCCTGGTGAATCTGGAAGAAAGAGGCAAGACCTCGATCCCTGGAGATGATCTCCCGGATGTCAGATGCGTGCATTGGCGATCCATGTTGCTGGACCAAGATGACAATTTTTTGCCAAATATTCATCCGATCGGCAGTGCCCAAAGCATGATGTGTTCTAGCTACCCATACCATACGCCCCAAGTAGGCCAAGGTGGTGGACGATCCAAGGATCACATTGAGGTCATACTTCGACAGACGCCCCTCAAAATCTAAGCTTCGGGCCTCCAGCGCGTCGCAAATCTCCCCAGCATGCCACTGTCTTCCTGGAGCTTCAGATAGCATGTCTTCTACTTCCGCCAGAATACGTTCCTGCTCCCCCTTGGAAAGCTCGATGTGCTTTTCGAGCCCATAGATCCCTCTTCCAAGTAGAAAACCGACATTTGCAGCAGCGTTATGGGCCCGACGAAGATCAAAATTATGTCCTCTCCTAACGCAACGTTTCGCAATCTCAGAGTAGTGCAAAGGGGTGTCCGATCCCAACAAAATGGCTTCGACAACACTTTCTGCGCTCATTCCGAAACTCACTAGGAGTCTTTCTCCTAAAGGACCAACTGAGAAATGTGCCTGGCTTGTGGCGACTTCCCAAAGCATCTGCCTGAGTTCCTCCCCTTTCCCGACCAACTGGCACTCTACCAGTAGCCTGACCTCGGATTCAGGGGTATACGATTTACTTTTGGCGCATGTTGACAACAAGGTTTTGGCAGCCCTAACTGCTTCATCCCATTCATCCTGTCTCAACCTGGAGACATAAGCTTGTCCTGCAATGCGTATGATGTCGAACTCAGGCGGTTCGATGAGATGCCCAATCGAATACTCAAATGGCCAAAATAGAGTTTCAATCCCAGCAAACCAAGAATCCAGAATATCGAGCCCAAGAAGTGGGAGTGGCGTTTCCCTTCCGTCCAGCATTCTAACAAGGCTAGACCTAAAGCTGCCTACCCACATAGGCATTCTAGCTATAATCTTACTAGCTGCCTTTGACTCAATCTGCCTTACCCTTTCTCTAGTGAGAGAATAGCTCTTAGCTATCTCCTCAAGCGTCTTGCGGCTCCCACCAATCCCCATCCTTTGTTGCAAGACGGAGGCCTCTCTTTCGCTCAATAACGATAAGGCCGCCTGAAGTCCGTCTCGAAAAGATTGGGGCTCCAATGAATTTGCCATAGGTGTGGCTTCAAGGCAAACCTTGTCCAATATCTTAGGAGCCTTCCCTTGCTTAGGTTCTGCAGGGGGTGTCATTTCGAGGAGCTCCCCCTGCAAAAAGCCAGTGGAGGCGCAATAAGTGCTACCCTGCTCAAATGCCTCGAAAATCGCTACGGATATATCCATAAGGCTCTTCCGCCCAAGATTGTCTATCCGCATAAGTCCTGCGGCCCCGATGCGCGCTATGTCTGAGACTATGTTTGCTCCAACTGCGGCCATTCGGTTACGGACTCGCACGGGGAAATTAAGAGTGTTAACCGGCATCTGGAGGATCCAGGGTGGAGCGAACTTTAATCCATCTACCATGTTGTCGCGCGAAGGGGGGTGCCCAAAAAACTGCTTGAATCGATAGCCTGCCAAGCGATTCCTCGAAGTAGGCGGCATCAGCGATTCTCTCTTTTCGTATAAGGCTTCGCTCAGAATAAATAGCTTGGCGCATTCGCTAAATAGATCTGGATCATCTTCTTCAAGTGTCTTAATCCAATCAATTGGACAACTTGGAATCCTATCAGGAGGAGCGAGCATTGGCATCACAGGAATTTGATCCGCATGCAAGGTTGGATCTTCCTCGATCACGTAGCCCCACCCGGACAATGCCAAGTAGATTGGGAGTCCATCTTCGGTTAATACAGGATTGCTCGATGAGCGATATGAGGATGGCAATGCAAACCTGGCGGCGCCCGTCAAGAAGACTTTTCCCTCATCCCTTAAACAAGCTGTTTCAAATATGGAGGTGTCAGGTCTCCAGAATCCGACATGAATAATTGCTGAGGATTTATCGTTAATCGCGCGGACAGAATCCCACTCTTCCATCATTCCTTCGAGATTCCTGTGCGAGGAGACGCTCCATGATCCGTCAGGCCGGCGAACAAGCAGATAAGCTAACAGGTGAATCATGCTTGGTCCTACTCCCCCTCTTGGGATTTGGCCAATATTGATCCTATATCTAGATCACCCCGATCCGCCATGGAAGACATTTCGCGTACGCCCCATTCCGCCAGACGCTCCGCCCAGCGGTAGATAGGTGTGTCGCCTGTATTCACGAGGGACTTGATTGTTGTGTAGATATGCCGATCAGGATCCAGTGTCCCTACGTTGAAGATCGTCCGTTGGCCCGACACCTCTTCCGGCATGGCGCCATGTGCCAAGGCAAGGGCGATTCCGAAGCGATAAGCGTCCGCCATCTCCGCGAAGTTTCCATTTTGCTTATCCTCGGCCAAACGCTTGAGCATCGCGTGAGCTTGTTCGCTCAATCCTATGGTCGTGGGCTCCTTGAGGGAAATGTCCGTCATAATTACTGAACCTCAATCTTGGATTGGCGAGTAGATACCTCGCGAATTACATATTCCTTGCCGATTCTCGCAGCAACCGGGGCGAGATCTGTTTCCTTTCGCACCTCCCCGTCGTGTACGAGTAGCACCAACTGGCTAGTCGTCTCAGGCAAATAGCGCAAGATGTTCCCTCGATGCTTGAGGTCGAGGCGGCCAAATGGAGTATCCATCACAACAGGACCTGCGGCTCGCCCCGTCCTTGCCAAGCCGTCGATCAATGAGAGCGCAACGATCTGCTCAGCCCCGGCACTTCGAACACCGACTTTTTCACCATTCTCGTCGATAATCGTCAAGCCGTAGTTCTCATTGATCTCAAGTCCGAGGTACTTACCTTGAGTAGTCAGACGCTTGAAAGCGGAGGTCGCCTTGTCCTCGACCTTCGAACGGAGATTATCTCTGAGTCGCTCTACGCTTTCCGTAAAAGCCCTTACCAGTCCCTGGCACAGCTCAACTTTCGCAGTGCTTCGGCGTTCCCGAGCTGCTGGTTGGATCGATATCTGCTTTGACAGAATCTCCAACTCGCTGCGGGTTGCCCGAAGTTCTGCCTCGGCCTTACTAACCACTGTGTCCAGCCCGCCTTCTTGGCGGACAAGAGAATCTCGATACCTGCGCTTACTAGCAATGTCCTCCGTGTCGTATCCCCGAATTATCTCCTCGATTTTCTCGATATCATTATCGATCTTGGTCAACTCCACTGAAAGCTTCCGCTCCTCAGCTTGGAGATACAAGATCTTTTGCCCGACCCCCGGTCGCAAGAGCTTCTCAATCTCGCGTATCTCAGAGGAAATGGCGGCCAGTTCCGCATAGCCCTTCGACAAGCTAAGTAATTCACTCTCGCACTTTGCAAGCTCTGTTTGCTTGGTCGAACGGTTTTCGATCTGCGGAAGCTGGCCACAAGTGGGGCAAGGCTCGTTGCTCAAGAGCTTCTTGAGGCTTTCGATTTTGGATTCCAGCCGCCCACGCTTTTCCATGTTCTCATGGATGAGATCCTGCTCATCCTGCAAATGACCCTGGCGAACCCGTAGCTTTGGCTGGACCAAGTCAATCCATGCCTTTCGAACTAGGTCCATGCGCTCGGATGCGATTTGCTCTAATCGTTTGACGATCTCATCCTGACGCTTCTTGAGGGACTTTGATTCGGTTTGAGCTCGGTAAACCGCCTCGACCTTTTCAAGCTCATCGTCCAACCCTTCGCGCTGTGATCGTATCTCCGCTTGTTGCTGCTTAAGCGACTCGATCGAGCGCTCTTGGGCTCCTTGCTTTTCCTGTAGCGCGAGCTGGTGCTCCGCCAGCGAGGAAAGCCCCTTAATCTGTGCCATCTCTTTGGACTGCTGACGCTGCGCTGAGCGCAAGATAGTCTCGGCCTCCATCCGGCCACGGATGAGCATCGGTACGCCTAAGACCTGCTCGATGGCTGCCTTGATGTGCTTGCCTTGCTCGTTACCCTCCATGAGCAGTGTCTCGTATTCCTGAAGAAGCTCTCCGTCGAACAGAAAGAAGCGCGATACCTGTTCAGGAACATAGCGGTTGATCTCCGCCTCGATCAGATAGCCGGGGACAACAATATCGTCCTTCTGCAAACTCACTTGGACAACGAAATCCTCGGGGCGCGAAGGAATGGCTACATGCTCCCTTCGATCAATCCGTCTATGCAGAGAATAGGAGTGCCCGTCGGCCTCGAAGCGGATGCGCACCTCCATACAAAAATCACCCGCACTAGCAGCATCCTTGTTTAACAGGTCATTGAGCGGGATCTCGCGCAGATGGCGGCCGTATGCCCTGCCATAGAAGCCCCAGCGCAACGCATTAAGGAAACTGGTCTTTCCTCGCATGTTGTCCCCAAAGACGATCATGACATTGCGTTGCTCGTCTGTCGGAAAGTCAATGCGGCTTTCGCCCTTGTAAGGCATGAAGTTCGTCATCGAAACAGAAAGGATCTTCATTCCGAGCTACCTACCTGCTCATCGACCAGCCGCTCCATTAAATGAATCGACTCACTGCTGTCTTGGGAGAACTGGTGCTTTCTCTGTATCTCGTAGGCTTTTCGTAGAAACTCAACCGGAATCTGAGGGGCCACATCCTGGGCCGTTTCCAAAATAGCCTTCCATACCATGTCGTCTCGCTCTTCCGTGCTCACTCATCCTCCTCAATGCCCGTGTCGTCCGGAGCGTCTGGATCAAATCCCAAAGTGGCCGCGATATGTCGAAGTTCAACGGCGGCGTCCGCATTGATGGCGGACTGTGCGAACTCAATGGCCCGGATAAACTCGCTTTTCAATAGCGATGCCTGCTCTGGCTCATCCCCAAGACTCACCGGTACGACAACCGCGTCATGGATAACTGCGAGATTTTTCCATTTCGCCTTGCGCAGCACGCGCCCGCGGCGCTGGATGAACTGTCTCGGGTTCTGTGATGAGGCTAAAATTAACGCATGATCTACGGCTGGTATATCCACGCCCTCGTCCAGGCACTTGATCGAAACCATGATACCGCCAAATGTTTTAAAGTGGGCAAGCGTGGCGTCCTTATCTCCCTCCATATCAGTATGATATCGAAGCGGCTCTAGTCCCTTGGCTTTCAAGGCTTCGATAACATCTGAAAGTTGGGCTTTGTCTTCACAATAAACGAGCCAACGTTGTCCTACGGAGAACGATGACTTCAATATCTTAGAAGCCAGTGGAACTTTGTTGGCGGCCTTCTTCGCAATACGAGATCTTCGGATCAAGAGCATCTTCGCTGCCTCTGAAAGAGGATTCTTGCCGTCAGCGCCCTCGTTCTGGCGAGCCATCTCCCAACGGATCTTGAGGGTGAGAGCCTTCCATTCTTCACTCTCCTCGGTGGTAAGGCGAACGGTATGAGGCTTGTATTCGTATTCAACAAGGCGCCCGGCTTTAATAGCATCCTGCAACGTAACAGGAGGGGGGATGACCGGCCCGAAATAATCGAACATCTTTTGGGTTCCCTCGGGATCGCCATATCTGATGGGAGTGGCACTAAGCCCCAAACGGCAACCAGCCTTGAGTAAGTAGAGCTTCGAGTTTTGCTGGCTGCCAGTCTGGTGGACCTCATCGGCGACTACAAGAAGATGAGAGCCACTCTGGATCGTGGAGAGAAACTCATCGCTGGAGACCGTTTGCATCGTCGCGATGACAATTCTTTTCCCCAAGTCCGGAGAAGGGTCGGTCATCCCGTAAAGTCGCCGTGCTTGGCGCCATCGATCATGCCCGGCCCCTACTAAAAGGATGGTTGCCCCGGGAATTTCGTCTCTTGTCTCCACGCCCCACTGTTCAAGCAAAAGGCGGCTTGGAACAACTATCAAGGCGGGCATGCCCTTTTCGACGTGCTCCCGCACAGCCATCAACGCTGTGAAAGTCTTTCCGCTTCCGGTCGCATGCTCCAGCACACCTCGACACCCAGCAGCCTTCCAGTCCGCTATCGCTCGTGATTGATGACCTAGGGGAACCCTACCCTTGGCGCCTGGCTTCTCGATGGCCCTAATCTCTTCCATGTCCACCTCTCCCAGATCTCCCATAGCCACAGCGGAGATTCGTTTCCTGGCCGCCTCTGGAAACGCAATGACTTCTACACCTTTGGTCTGGCCACTCCACAACCTCTCGAAGTAGGCCTCATGCTTCTGGCATCTCTCGGCGTCAGATGGCCCAGCCCAATTGCAGAAAACCTCGATAGCCTCAAGATTTCCGCGCGCATGCCACCCTTTCCAAGTCTCGTTTGCCGATCCAAGAAAGCTAACCTTGTTTCTGAAGGCATCCGTAAATATGCCTATCTTTTCGTGATAGATGCCTTGATCATTTGGTCTAATTGCGATTCGGATATCCAAAGCTCCGACAGCAATCAAGGTGGCCAGCACCCTTGTTCGGTAGTGAGTCGTCTCGTCAGCCAAGAGGCAATCAATCTCGGTACACAAAGCCTCGTCCGTCTTGTCCTCCCTGAGAGAGTATCCTTCCTCAATGCTGCAGAGGTCCTCATCGGTTATTGACGGCGAGCAGATGAGTCTAATCCTCCCTCCCCGCTTTGCAAACTCGATTACCTCCTCGCCAATGATCAGGAAGATGGAAGAGCGAAAATAGCCTACGGCCCTTCGGTAATCGGTCGCCTGCTCTAGGCATGGCCGATAGAACTCGGCTACGGGATCTGCCTCTCCCGTCCGATATCCTGTCGCCAAATTAATCCCGCATAACCCTGCGCAAGACAGCATCGCCTTGTCTGTCGTGCCAATTGTTTGCTGATGCTCAACACTTCTTTTCATATGAATCTTGGCTATCGAACCTAATCAGCGACTGTTCTACATAGGTATCTTGCGCATCTATACTAACCCAGTGGCGCCCGGCGATCGCTGCTGAGTAGCCGGTGGTATTGCTGCCGGCAAAAGGGTCTAACACCAAGTCATCCTTGTCCGTTAGGAACTCAATGAAGAATGACGCCAAGCCCAATGGCATCCGGGCTGGATGAGGCGTGACCCCACGTTTCTTGCACTCTCGGTGAAAATAGTCGTTCGAGGCGCTGTTTGCCATTGAAAAGGCATTAGGTAGCCTGACTTCCCTCTCAGGGTCCAAGGCTTCGATCTCAAACAGGTTGTGGGCAATCGAGCCACCCTGATCATTGAAAAAGCTCGTTTCACTAATGACGTGCTCTGAAGGGCGCTTGCCGGCATTGTAACTGCCTCTTTTCAAAAGGTTCTTCATAGATTTGCTGTATGGGCGTAGCACCTTCGAGTTATCCGCTTTAGGAAAATCCGTCTTGGCGAGCCACCACACGTGTGTGAAGCTGTCCACTGTGCGGATGCGGTTTACGGTGACCCACTGGGCGGGCGACGGTAACCTAGAAGGGTTGTAGCACACAAACTGCTGGATGAGCCGCAAGCCAGCGTCCCTGTGGCGAACAAAGCCGAGTAGGGACTCCAAGTGCAATAAGGATTGGACTGGTCTACCTGACTCCCAAGCATTACCGATTTCAATTACAATGGAGCCGTCCTCCGTGAGCAGATCGGAGAATACAGGGGCGAGTGCTGTGAACCACTCCAAGTATTTATCCCCGTTCAGATTTCCGTAGCTCTTTTTGTTGTTCAGCGGGTAGGGCGGCGAGGTCAGGATCAGGTTGACTTTGCCCTTCAGGGTGGCGAAATCCTTGCTCGCAAGCAACTGCGCGGAGTCCCCTATGAAATAAATGCCACTGTTGCGCTCGTAGGCGGCATTGTTCTTTGGTAGTAGTGACAGAAAGTCCGTTGTTTGTTTTTTCATCATCTTCCCTGGCTTATAGCTACAAGCCCACCTCTCCGTGACTTGGTATTGACCTTACCTCGCCGAGTGTACCAGTGTTAAGGAACCTCTGAACAACTGCTGATTTCGGGCTCTGGACCCTGCAACAGTCCAAAATCCGGAGTTTTCAGTCGAGCTTCCCGGTTTATTTGTCTGTTTGCAGCCCGATTTCCGCCTGTTTGGCGGAGCTTGGGCGCATTACGCCCGTGATGGCAGGTATCTACTGCCGATCAGCAGGTTGGTAAAGGCTGCCAGCCAGTACAGCCGGTGGGTGTTCCTGGCCAGACCGCGATAGCGGACCTTCTCATAGCCAAATACCCGCTTGATGTAGCGGAACGGATGCTCCACCTTGGCGCGGATGCTGGCCTTGATGCACTCGCGCAGCATCAGGCCGTGCTGCGCCAGGTGCTGGTTCACCACGGCAAGCACGACCTGGCCCAGGTCATGGCGCTCCAGGAAATGACGGAAGTGGAGGATGGTGGTCTCATCGGGCAAGGGATCCGACAGGCGCAGCCCGGCGAAGAGACGCATGGAGGCAATCTCGTACAGGGCATCTTCCATGGCCGGATCGCTGAGATTGTAAAAGAGCTGCGGACAATGCACCCGGAGCATGACGGACAAGCGATACGGTGGCCGGCCCTGGCGCCCCTGGGGATAGTGGCGCCCGATCTGGGCTTCCAGCGCTGCCCAGGGAATCAGCTGCTCCATCCGCGCCAGAAAGATCTCGCGGCGGGTCCGGCGCTTCTTGCTCTGGTACACGGCTTCGGCAAAACTCAGCTGATCCATGACGCTCCTGTCCACACACTGGCCAATGACAACATTATCCACCATCCACGGAGTTTTTCAGAGACTCCTTAGGGCTTTCTTCCATCTATCTCGTTAATTATCGGCACCAAACCTTGAGCCACTATGATGCCAGCGAAAGCGAAGCTCAGGTTGTAAAACCAAGGCATTGAATTATTAAAGATGCCGTTTAAGAATGCCAACAAGCCAAGCAACGCCAAGAACAGAAGAGGAATTGATGACACAATGCGTAGAAGGCCTCTCTCTTCCCCGAGAATCGCGCCCCAGCCTCCGTGAATAACCTCCCAAAATAAATAACTCACAAACGCTGTCACAAACCCAAGAGCGTACCCTGCCAGGGTCGTCGCGCTTTGATCAAACCCCTTATCCTTCGCCAATTCCATCAGATGGAATGAGCCCAGCCATGCGATGCTCCCCCAGCCTCCAAGTTGGACCTGCCACGCTTTCATTGTTATTCCTTTGGTCATTGTGATGTCCTAACGACGCGCTCTGCGGCAAATTTGTAGCGCAGCGGAAAATTTGTCCGACAGCAGCGCCTTGTTAGCAACATTACTTAGCACAGTAAATTATTGGTCTTACGTTCATATCTTTCACCGCATGCGCGAAAGAAGAAACAATCCATAATAGCTGGACAATATTTCCTCTCACGGGCTGGCCTTCTTTTATCTTATTAAACTCCTTTGTAACATCTGAAATCGAAAGGAAAGAGCAGCATAGGATGCAGCTACGATTGAGCTTATAATCCTTAAGCAAGTTCGCCAGATAACTTTCAAAATCATCGATATTACCCTTACGTATTCTCGGGATTTTTGTCTGGACGCCTTTTCCTGACTTATAATTTTTTTTAAACGTTTTATCTAATTTCGACAGCATGGAGGGCGCATTAAAATACATGCTTCCAAGATTTTTAATTCCCTGACCTACGACATCATGTAAATTGCTGGCTGATGTGCTGGGATCGCCATGTTTTGAGTGAATAAAGCATATGTTTGAGTTCTCTTTATTAAAGGTTATATGGTCAGCCCACTCATCACCTAGATCATCACAGAATATGTAATCATCTTCGGCGTGAATTTTTTCAATGATGTCAAACATTGAGTCTTCTGAAAAATTCTCGCTTTCTTCCGTAAAACTACCTTTTTCCGAATCGACGGCAGGTATTTCCTCTATTGATTGAAATAGTTCGAGAATGTTGTCGATCTCAGACATACCAGAAGAATCTTCAAAACACGCCCCCATGAAGTACATGTACTTTGGGTCGCCAAAAGTAACGCTATAGAACCCATGTTTAACAATATATTTTTGAAGGGTTATTAATTTCCCGTTTTCAGGGACACGAAACTTTGCAAGGGATTTTGAATATAAAGTCAGGCTTTTCTTGTTGGCTCGAATCCGAGAACCGTCATTAACATCGGCAATGTTCAAATCTGGATCTATATCGTATACTTTTTCTAGTGCAGACTCGAGCTCTTTGTAGACGCGACTTGAAACACCAATGATTCTCCCCTTCTTTGTTTTATATTTTACTGGGACACCATCCTTCTTCAGACGATCAAACAAAGAAGAGCTCTCTATTAGGACAGCATTAGGCGAACAAATTTTTAAAACTTCATTTAGTTCCGATTTACTAGCGAAAGCATCTAAAAAGTTTGTATTGCTAGGAGATTCTATTAGGCCGATTTGCTCGGAAACCCATGCAGCTATATTGTCGATTGTCTCTCTACTAGATGACTCAATGACCCGACCAGTTCCTGATATAGATCTGGTCTTGGCTCCTTGTCGGAGCTTAAAGTAATAGGGGATTGATCTACCTGCTGAATGAGTAGAAAGTAATCCTTTTAAGTCAGCCGCCTCATACGATCTAGATCTCATTGCACGATCAGAAACCGTCATATTTCTAAGCGCCAACCTCTGAAATTCTACATCATCATCAGAGAATGAGGATGAAAACTCCTTGCTGCCGACGAGCGTAAAGTTTTCGTCCATTAGATCGAATATGTTTGCACAGCTCTTCTTTAGAATGGCAAAGTAGTCACCAATCTCAATGATCAATATAAATGCATAAACCTTGTCTTCGAAATCATCTTCCAAGAAATAAACTGGCCGACTAGAAGGAAATGCCTTGGCTGAATAAACAAAGCTTAAATTTTGTTCCTCTATATTCCGCTCCTGCCTAAATACATCAATTACAAACCCACTATTGGGGTTCATGTTCTCAGAGGCAGTGTCGAGGATATTTCTAACTAACTCATCTTCTGCAGGCTCGTTGACTCTATAAAACTGTGCATTCTTAGTCAATCTGAGTCTTCCTGGCACTCCCTGCCTCCTTGCTAACGTGAAGTGGACGTCCTAAATGACGCCTTATAACCCGTCAAAAACGAAACCTAATCCGATCAGGCCCCTTTGAAACACTGGGCTCTTCTGCCGCTCTGCCGGATTAGGCTCCATATAAAGTTGCTATCAGCCCGCAAAAACCCTCAATCCCAGCTCAACGCCCCGCCTGTCTGATACTCCGTCACGCGCGTCTCGAAGAAGTTCTTCTCCTTCTTCAGATCCATCATCTCGCTCATCCACGGGAAGGGATTGCTCACGCCGGGATACTGGGCGGGCAGGCCAATCTGCTGCAGGCGGCGGTTGGCGATGTAGCGCACGTAGTCGTGGAACATCTGGGCATTCAGGCCGAGCACGCCGCGCGGCATGGTGTCGACGGCATAGCGGTACTCAAGGTCCACGCCGGTCTTGAAGAGATCAATGATCTCGGCCTGGAATTCGGGCGTCCAGAGCTGCGGGTTTTCGAGCTTGATGGTGTTGGCGAGATCAATGCCGAAATTGCAGTGCATGGACTCGTCTCTGAGGATGTACTGGTACTGTTCGGCCGCACCGGTCATCTTGTTCTGCCGGCCGAGCGCGAGTATCTGGGTGAAGCCGACGTAGAAAAAGAGGCCTTCCATGATGCCGGCGAAGACGATGATGGATTTCAGTAGCTTCTGGTCGTTCTCGAAGCTGCCGGTGGTGAAGTTCGGGTCGGTGAGTGTGTCGATGAAGGGGATGAGGAATTCATCCTTGTCCCGGATCGAGGGGATCTCGTGGTACATGTTGAAGATCTCGCCTTCATCCAATCCTAAGGACTCCACGATGTACTGGTAGGCGTGGGTGTGGATGGCTTCCTCGAAGGCCTGGCGCAGCAGGTACTGGCGGCATTCGGGGGCGCTGATGTGGCGATAGGTGCCGAGCACGATGTTGTTGGCGGCGAGGCTATCGGCGGTGACGAAGAAGCCGAGGTTGCGCTTGACGATGCGGCGCTCGTCCTCGGTCAGGCCCTTGGGGTCCTTCCAGAGGGCGATGTCGCGTGACATCTGGATTTCCTGGGGCATCCAGTGGTTGGCGCAGCCGGCGAGATATTTGTCCCAGGCCCACTGGTACTTGAAGGGCACGAGCTGGTTGACGTCGGCGCGGCCGTTGATGATGCGCTTGTCCTCGACGTGCACGCGGCGGTCGTCGGCGGCGCGTACGCTGGTCTCAAAGCTGGGCTCGGCGGCCGGGGCGGGCTTGGCCGCTACCGGGCGGGCGGGTGCCGCGCCGTTCTGGCGCGGGGCGGGGATGACTTCATCAAAATCCAACATTGTTCTCTCCTGATCTTGTGGGGCGCCGCGTTCACGGCGCGCCTTGTGTTATGGCCTTACTGGCAGGCTTCGCAGTCGGGGTCCAGGATCGAGCAGACCTTGGGCGCCGGCTCGGCATGGGCCTGTACCGCGTTCAGGGTGCCGTTGGTGACGGTGGACTTCTCCGCGGCCGTCGCACCCAGGCTGCGCAGGTAGTAGGTGGTCTTCAGGCCTCGCAGCCAGGCGAGCTTGTAGGTCTCGTCGAGCTTCTTGCCCGAGGGCGCTGCGAAGTAAAGGTTTAGACTCTGGGCCTGGTCGATCCATTTCTGCCGGCGGGCGGCGGCCTCGATCAGCCATTGGGCATCGACCTCGAAGGCGGTCGCATACAGGGGCTTCAAATCAGCCGGGATGCGGTCGATGGGCATTACCGAGCCGTCGAAGTACTTCAGATCATGGACCATGACCTCGTCCCAGAGGCCGCGCGCCTTGAGATCCGCCACCAGATAGTCATTGAGTACGGTGAAGTCGCCGGAGAGGTTGGACTTCACGTAGAGGTTCTGGTAGGTCGGCTCGATGCTCTGGCTGACACCGACGATATTGGAGATCGTCGCGGTCGGCGCGATGGCGAGACAATTGCTGTTGCGCATGCCGTACTGGGCAATGTGCTCGCGCACCGGGGTCCAGTCGAGACGGCTGCTGCGATCGACCTGCAGGTATTCGCCGCGCGCCTCGGCCAGCCGCTCGATGCTGTCCTGGGGCAGGACGCCCTGACTCCACAGCGAACCCTCGTAGCTGGCATAGCGGCCGCGCTCCTTGGCAAGCTCCGAGGAGCCGAGGATGGCGTAGTAGCTGACCGCTTCCTGGCTGTAGTCGGCAAACTCCACCCCGGCCTCGGAGGCGTAGGGGATGCGCAGCTTCAGGAGTGCGTCCTGGAAGCCCATGATGCCCAACCCCACCGGGCGGTGGCGCAGGTTGCTGTTGCGCGCCTTGGCGACCGCGTAGTAGTTGATGTCGATGACGTTGTCGAGCATGCGCATGGCGACCTTGCAGGTGCGCGCCAGTTTGTCGAGATTCAGGCCATCGGCGTCGACATGGGCGACGAGATTGATCGAGCCCAGGTTGCAGACCGCCGTTTCCTTGTCGGAGGTATTGAGCGTGATCTCGGTGCAAAGGTTCGAGCTGTGTACCACGCCCACGTGCTGCTGCGGGCTGCGCAGGTTGCAGGGGTCCTTGAAGGTGATCCAGGGGTGGCCCGTTTCAAACAGCATGGTCAGCATCTTGCGCCAGATCGTGAGCGCCGGCACCCGCTTGAAGCGCTTGATCAGGCCCTCGTCGGCCATGCGCTCGTAGCGTTCGTAGGCCGCCTTGAAGGCCGGGCCATAGCTGTCATGCAGCTCCGGGACCTCATTGGGGCTGAACAGGGTCCACTCGCCATTCTCCATCACCCGCTCCATGAAGAGATCCGGGATCCAGTTGGCGGTGTTCATGTCGTGGGTGCGGCGCCGATCATCGCCGGTGTTCTTGCGCAGTTCCAGGAACTCCTCGATATCGAGATGCCAGGTCTCGAGGTAGGCGCAGACAGCCCCCTTTCGTTTACCTCCCTGATTGACTGCGACCGCCGTGTCGTTGACCACCTTGAGGAAGGGCACCACGCCCTGGCTCTTGCCGTTGGTGCCCTTGATGTAGGCGCCGAGCGCACGCACCGGGGTCCAGTCGTTGCCCAGGCCGCCGCTGAATTTCGACAGCAGCGCATTTTCCTTGATGGCGTCGTAGATGCCGTCCAGATCATCCGCGACCGTGGTCAGGAAGCAGGAGGAGAGCTGCGGACGCAGGGTGCCAGCGTTGAACAGGGTCGGCGTGGAACTGACGAAGTCAAAGCTCGAAAGTACCTCGTAGAACTCGATGGCGCGCGCCTCGCGGTCGATCTCGCTGACGGCCAGACCCATGGCGACGCGCATCCAGAAGGCCTGGGGCAGCTCGATGCGGCGCTCGTCCTTGTGGATGAAATAGCGGTCATAGAGGATCTGCAGGCCAAGATACTGGAAGTTCAGGTCGCGCTCGGGCTTGAGCGCCGCGCCCAGTACAGCAAGATCAAACTGGCCGAGCTTGGGATCGATCAGCTCATATTCGATGCCGGTCTTGATGTAGTCGGTGAAGTATTCCGGATAGCGCGCGCTCATTTCGGCGTGGGTCAGGGCCTCACCCATGACCTCGCGGCGGATCTGGTCGAGCAGCAGGCGGGCAGTGGCGTAGGTGTAGCCGGGGTCACGCTCGATCAGGGGACGGGCGGCGAGGATGTTGGCCTTGAAGAGTTCTTCTTCGGGGATGCCGTCATAGATGTTGTGCATCACCCCCTTGATGATCTCCGCCGGGGAGACCTGGTCGCCGAGGCCGGCGCAGGCCTCCTCGATCACGGTCTGCAGGCGCGCCTGGTCTATGGCCACTTCGCTGCCATCGGCGCGACGCATGCGCAGGCTGGGCTGGGGGCTGAGCTCAGTCGGCACGGCCTGGGCGCGTTCGCGGGCACGGGCCTCGCGGTAGAGCACGTAGGCGCGGGCGACTTCATGCTCGCCTGAACGCATCAGCGCAAGCTCGACCTGGTCCTGGATGTCCTCGATGTGGAAGTTGCCGCCGCCGGGCTGGCGGCGCATGAGGGTCTGCACCACCTGCTCGGTGAGCCGCGCCACCACGTCGCGTACGCGGGCGCTGGCAGCACCCGTGCCGCCCTCGACGGCGATGAAGGCCTTGCTCATGGCGACGGCGATCTTGCCGGGCTCGAAGGCCACCACGCCGCCATTGCGGCGGATCACTTTGTAAAGGGCGTACTGGCTTTGATCCGCTGTCGATGTGTCTGAAAAAGGCATGGCGCTGACCGGTCGGCTCATCTGAGGGTCCTCCTGTGTGGTGCGGTTCCGGGTGTTCGTTCACTAGGTTAGATAAATATATATAGGGGAAAGTTTTGTCAAGGTCACAAGATATTGTGTGTAAAGCCGTGCAGAAGCGGTGGGCAAGCAGTGGGAAAGCAGTGGATAAGTGGGAAAATGCTAGGCGAAATCAGGGCTTGAGTCCTGGGCAGGGATCCAACCAAAAGGGAATCGGACTTAGGGGGAAGAACAGTCGCTGCTGGGCACTGTTGGCGAATAAAGGTCAATGGAACAGGTGCTTGCCGGCCAGTTGCAGGCGGATGCGCTAACTCACGGCCTCGACCTGCTGCAGGGCCTCTTCGAGGCTGCGGATTTTATCTTCGAGCTCGCGCAGGATGGCAAGCAGCTTGTCGATGGCTTCCGGCTCGATATGGGCAGGATTCAGCACGATGCTGATGGTGCCCTTGTCGGCATTGAGGAAGTGGCCGATGGCGTGTTCGCGCTGCAGTTCCGTCAGCACGCGTTTGAGGATGTCCCCGGAGACCCATTGCACGACCTCGGGCCGGGTATGAATGATCACGCCCGCGAGATGCGGGCCGTCACTGGCACGCTTGGGCAGCCAGCCGACCCGCTGCGTACGGATCTTGCCAGTGGCATCGCGGACGGCGAGATCAACCTCCATAGTCCTCCCCAGGGCACGGGCGCGGCGGTACCGGCCAAGTCCGGCGAGCTGCTCCCATGATTAACGTCACAGAATGCGAAATTTCCAGACCGCATCTTCTATTGTAGACAGCTTGGATTGAAACAGCATCCGCGCGGGAGTATTTCGCTGCCGCTGGTGGCCTAAGACTTTGGAAGCAGGTGCATGGGGGCATGATCGGGGACTGCTCCCGCCACGGGAGCGTGACTGTGAGTTTCTACGACAAGGTTGCTGGATTGCTGCTGATGGCGTCGCTGCTGGGCGCTGTCGCCCTGGCTTTGCGCCAGCCGCTGATCGTGGCCTTCATCGCGACCGGCATCCTGGCCGGCCCGGTCGGGCTGGGACTGGTGACCGCCGAGAGTTCGCTGGACCTGCTGGCCAGTCTCGGTGTCACCATCCTGCTCTTTGTGGTGGGGCTCAAGCTCGACATTCATCTGGTCCGCAATCTGGGTTGGGTGGTGCTGCTGATCGGTTTCGGGCAAATCGGCCTGAGTTTCGCGCTCGGTTTCCTGCTGGCGCTGGCGCTGGGCATGATGCCGCTGACGGCCTTCTATCTGGCGGTCGCGCTGACCTTCTCCAGCACCATCATCGTCGTCAAGCTGCTGTCGGACCGGCGCGAACTCGATTCCCTGCACGGGCGCATCACCATGGGGGTGCTGATCGTGCAGGATCTGACCGTGGCCATTGCCATGATGGTCCTGAGCGTGTTCGGGCCCGATGCGGGGAACGGCATTGGGCCGGATGGCCTGTTGTGGCTGCCCCTGAAACTGGCCGTGATGTTGGCTGGCTTGCTGCTGTTGATGCGCTATGGCCTGCCCCGATTGCTGCACGTCATCGCCCGTTCCGGCGAACTGCTGATGCTGGTGGCGGTGGCCTGGGGCGCCACCCTGGCGAGCCTTGGGGAGATGCTGGGGCTGAGCCAGGAACTCGGCGCTCTGCTGGCCGGTTTCTCACTGGCCTCGACGCCTTTTCGGGAAGCCATCAGCACCCGTCTGTCGAGCCTGCGGGACTTTCTGCTGCTGTTCTTTTTCGTGGATCTCGGCGCCAATCTCGGCTTTCCCGCCTTCGGCTGGGCCCTGCCCGTGGCCTTGGCGCTTTCAATCTTCATCCTGTTGGGCAAGCCCCTGATCGTGATGGGGATCATGGGTTATCTGGGCTATCGGCGTTTTACCGCTTTCCAGACCGGGCTGGCACTGGCGCAGATCAGCGAATTCTCCTTCATCCTGGTGGCCCTGGGCGTGAGCCTTGGCCACATCCCGGCCGCCGTGGCGGGGCTGGTGACGCTCGTCGGCCTGGTCACCATCACCCTCTCCGCTTACATGATCCATTACGCGCACCGGCTCTATCCCGTGCTCGATCCCTGGCTCAAGCGCTTCGAGCGCCGGCATCCGCATCGCGAGGAAATCGAACTGGATGAGCAGCCAAAACAGGCCAGCCGCCCGGTGGACATCATCATCTACGGGCTTGGCCGCTACGGTCTGCATCTGGCGGAACGCCTGAGTCAGCGGGGGCTGCGGGTGGTGGGCGTGGATTTCAACCCGGATCTGCTGCGGTTCTATCGCGACCGGCCGCTGGAAGTGCGTTTCGGCGATGCCGAGGATCCGGATTTTCCGGAAACCCTGCCGCTCGATGAGGCGCGCTGGGTGGTGAGCACGCTGGCTTCCGGCGCGGTCAATCTGGCCCTGTTGCAGAACCTGCGCACCCAGGGCTATCGCGGCATGGTGGTGCTGACAGCACACAACGAGCGGGATGCCGGACGACTGTGTCAGGCGGGTGCCGACCGGGTGCTGCTGCCGTTCAAGGATGCCGCGAGCTTTGCCGCGGAGATCGTGGCGGATGACGTGCTGGTGGAGTCCTGCCCGGTGAGGCCCGGAAGGGACGCTAGCTGACCGCGGCGGCCGGGCGGTCGAGACGCCGGTACTGGATGGCCTCGGCGACATGCGCTGACTGGATCTGCTCGATGCCGGCGAGATCGGCGATGCTGCGGGCCAGCTTGAGAATGCGGTGATAGGCGCGGGCGGACAGGCCCAGGCGGGTCATGGCCGACTCCAGGAGCTTGCGGCCGGCGGCATCGAGGGTGCAGAAGGCATCGACCTCGCCAGCCGCCAGCAGGCCATTGGCGCGTCCCTGACGCGCGATCTGGCGGGCATGGGCGACCATCACCCGTTCGCGCACCTCGGCACTGCTCTCCGTGGCCTGACCGCCCGCCTGCAGCTCGTTCAGGGGCAGGGCGGGCACTTCCATCTGGATATCGATGCGATCGAGCAGGGGAGCGGAGAGCCGAGCGCGGTACTGCGCCACCTGGGCCGGGGTGCAGCGGCAGGCATGGCGCGGATCACCCAGGTAACCGCAGGGGCAGGGGTTCATGGCGGCGATGAGTTGGAAGCGCGCGGGAAAGCGCGCCTGGCGCCCGGCCCGGGAGATGTGGATCTCGCCGGTTTCCAGCGGTTCGCGCAGGGTTTCGAGCACTTGGCGCGGAAATTCCGGCAGTTCATCGAGGAACAGCACGCCATGATGGGCGAGGCTGATCTCGCCGGGCCGGGGGTTGGAGCCGCCGCCGACCAGCGCCACGCTGCTGGCGCTGTGGTGCGGCGAGCGAAACGGGCGCTGTCCCCAGAGCCGGGGATCGAAGCCCTGTGGGCTGCTGCTCTGGATGGCGGCGATCTCCAGGCTCTCCTCGCGCGGGGGCGGCGGCAGGATGCCGGGCAGACGGCTGGCGAGCATGGTCTTGCCGGTACCGGGCGGGCCAAGAAAAAGAATATGATGGCGACCGGCCGCGGCGATCTCCAGGGCGCGCTTGGCGCCAGCCTGGCCCCGGACATCGGCGAGATCGGCATGATGAAGCGCATCCAGCAGTCCAGGATCGCTCACGCCAGGCGGGATTCTTTCGAGATCGCGCAGATGGGCGCTGACTTCGGCCAGACTGCTGGCGCCAAACACCGGCGCACAAGCGGCCAGGCTCGCCTCGGTGGCATTGGCAATCGGCAGGAGCAGGGCGCGATCCGCTGCCCCAGCCGCCAGTGCCGCGGCCAGGGCGCCGCGCACCGGGCGCAGGCTGCCGTCGAGCGCCAGTTCCCCGAGGAATTCGCAGGCCCGCAGGCTCTCCAAGGGTATCTGGCCACTGGCGGCGAGAATGCCGAGTGCTATCGGCAGATCGAAGCCACCGCCTTCCTTGGGCAGGTCCGCTGGCGCCAGATTGACGGTGATGCGCTTGGCCGGAAAAGTGAAACCCGAGTTGTGGATGGCGGCGCGAACCCGGTCCCGGGCCTCCTTGACCGCCGCTTCCGGCAGGCCGACGATGGCAAAACCCGGCAGGCCGGGCGCGAGATCGACCTCGACGGCAACCGCTGCGGCGTGGATGCCGGTCAGGGCCCGGCTATGGACAATCGCTAATGCCAAACGCGTCAGTCTGCGCCGGGTTCGTCATTGGCCCACTGGCCGGAGGCCGCCGTGTTGGGGCGCTCCGGTTTGCGGCCAGTGGCGAGTCCGGCCTGCTCGGCATCATCCGGATCCGGCTGGCCGCCACCACCCATGGCATTGACCCGCTGTTCCAGCAGCTCCACCCGTTCGCGCAGCCGGCTGACCAGGGCCCGCTGCACTTCCATTTCGTCCCGGGTCACGACATCCAGGCGCTCCAGGCTGGCGGAGATCGTGGCGCGGACCTGTTTTTCGACATCGTCCTTGACCGAACCCAGTCTCACCACGGTTTCCGTGACGCCGCGGACCAGTTCATCAAGCAGGGTATTTCTCGTCATGGCCTTGCTCCTTATGCAATTGCCTTGCAGCAGTTTGTTGACAGGTATTGTAAGCCGCGCCAGCACAAAAGGGCTACGCCTTTTCGGGTAGATGGTTCCGTCCGCCAAGTCCCATGGCCTGGCGGATCAATACGCGCTTCAGGGGCGGCGTCAACTGTGTCGCCAGCATGCCGGCATTGCGCAGCCAGGCGAGCGGCCTGATGCGATTGGAAAAAAGCCGGTGGAAGCTGTCGGTGGCCGCCAGGGTGGCGAGATTGTCGGGACGGCGCGTGACCTCGTAGCGGCGCAGCAGTTCGCGCCGGCCCCAGTCCTCGCCGCGCCTTGCGGCTTCTCGCACCAGATCCGCCAGACACTCGGCATCGCGCAGGCCGAGATTCACGCCCAGCCCCGCCAGCGGATGCACGCCGTGGGCGCTGTCGCCCAGCAAGACGCTGCGCTCATCGATGTAGGAGCGGGCGTGCAGGGCACTTAAGGGGAAGGCGGCGCGCGGACCGATCCGGTACAGGCGGCCCAGCACCGGCCCGAAGGCGAGTTGCAGTTCCCTGAGGAAGGTCTCGTCCTCCAGCGCCATCAAGGCCCGCGCCCGGCTGTCGCGGGCGCTCCAGACCAGCGAGCAGCGCGGGCTGCCGTCGGGCGCGGGCGAAAAGGGCAGCATGGCGATCGGACCGGTCGGCAGGAATCGCTGGAAGGCGGTGTTGCCGTGCGGACGCTCGGTCCAGACCGTGGCGATGATGCCCTGTTGCTCATAGTTGCTGCGCAGGGTGGGGATGCCGAGCGCCTGGCGCAGTCCGGATTCCCGCCCTTCGGCGATGGCCAGCAGGCGCGTGCGCCAGTGTCGATCACCATCATCCACGCCGATTTCATCGCCCCGGGGCTGGGCTGACCGCAGGCGCGCGCCATAGGCCAGTGTGGCATTGCTGCGCGTGGCCAGCGCCTGGTGAAGCGTTTGCTCAAGCCGGCGGTTCTCGACGATGAAGCCGAGCTGGGCGGCGCCGGCTTCCTCGGCATCGAGCTGGATGCCGCCGAAGTGGTCGTCGTCCCAGACGCGCATGCGCTTGACCGGGGTGCCGATCCTGCCGATGTCGGTCCCGAGGGTTTGCAGGAAGCGTGCAGAGCCTTCGGCAATCAGACTGGCCCGCTCCAGCGGGTCGGGTTGCTCGATCAGGTGTAGCGGACGGGCTTCGGCAAGCCGGATTTGCAACAGCGAGTCGCTGAGGGCCAGGCCCAGGGCGGCGCCGACCATGCCGCCACCGGCAATGATGATGTCGGGTTCTTGTTCAGAGGCCAGCATGCAGTTCTCCGCTTGAAGGTGCATGCCCTGAACCGGGCGTCAGGGCCGGCGTGTGGCTGCCCGCGGGGATCTCCAAACCTGCGGCGCGTGCTGCCAGGCGGCGCTTGAGGGCAGGAACCTGGTCCATGGCCACCAGCCCGAGGCCCCGGGCCAGCTTCAGCGGCAGGATGGCATTGGAGAACAGCCGGTTGAGCCCTTCAGTGAGGCCGATGATCTCGCTGCGATCCTGCTGGCGGCTGGCCAGGTAGCGCTCCAGCAATACCGGACCGCCGATGTCCTCGCCGCGCTCGCTGGCGGCCTTGATCATGGCCGCCAGCGTGACGCCGTCGCGCAGGCCGAGGTTGAAGCCCTGGCCGGCGACCGGGTGCAGGGTCTGGGCGCTGTTTCCTACCAGGGCCAGGCGCTGATCCGGCTTGCCGAGCGTGCGCTGAAAGGCCAGCGGCAGCATGGCGCGAGGGCCCGTGGCGCGGATCCGCCCGAGCTTGCGCGGGGCCAGACGATTGAGCCGGTCCAGGAAGGCGGCATCCGAGAGAGTGTCGAGCTGCGCTGCCTCGCTTGGCCTCAGGCTCCAGACGATGCTGAAACGCTCCTGGCTGAAGGGCAGGAAGGCCAGGGGACCTGCTGGCAGGAAATGTTCATAGGCAATGCCCGCCGGCGGGCGGTCGGGGGTGACTGAGGCAATACAGGCAAAGCGGTTGTAATCCCAACTGACGCGGCGCAGGCCGGCGAGTTCGGCAACGCCACCCTGACCGCCGTCGGCGGCGACCAGCAGGCGTGCGCGCAACTCGCTGTCACGGCCATGCACCGAAACATGGTGAGCATGCTGTTGCAATGCCTGCACCGGCCCGAAAGGGATTTGCACCAGGTTGGTGCGGCCATGCAGGGCTTCGGACAAGCTGTCTCGCAGTTGTTCCAGTTCCAGCACGATTCCCAGATAGGGCGCGTCAATCAATGCACTATCGAGGTGCACGGTGCCCGGTGTGCCGCTCTGGCTGACCTGAATGCCGCTGATGGGCGTGCCCCTGATCTTGATGCCGAGATGTTCAAGGATGCGGGTGCTACCCAGCGACAGCGCCAGGGTTCTTTCCGGCGGGGATGAGCCGGGACGCGGGCCGGGCAGGGTATCCAGCAGGGCGACCGACAGCCCGCTGTCGGCCAGCGCCAGCGCCAGGCTCAAGCCGGCAGGGCCGTCGCCAAGGATGGCAATGTCACATTCGATTTTCTTGGTCATACACGTCCTCCGCTGCGGTAATCAGCGGTTTCGGGCGGGAATTCACTCTATCCGCATAGATAACACATATTGCCCGCCAGACCAATGTCATGGCGCCAAGGCTTTGCACAACTTTGGAGCACGAAACCACCTGAAACAGGGGGGGTATCCGGCAAAAGTCTTTGTCTATCTCGTAAGACATTGAAATTTCAAAATAAAAAATATTGGCATGGCTTGTGCTAGGTGATGCTACGGCAAGTCCACAAACAATTTCCTGGAGGAATAAGATGCGCAAACAAAACAAAACCCTTGTATCCCTCACATTGCTTGGCCTTGGTCTTTTCTCTGGTTCGAGCACGGCTTTCGCCGAAATCACCGGCAACATCGGCGCCGTGAGCAATTACATTTTCCGGGGATTCAATCAGACCGGCGGCGGCGCGGCGGTTCAGGGCGGCCTGACCTATAACCATGAAAGTGGGCTGTCCCTGGGTTACTGGGGATCGACCGTGGACTACACCGTGGTTGGTGGCCCGGCTTCCTACTCCGGCACGAGCTCAGCACAGATCACCGGCACCGAGAATGATCTGATTCTCAGCTATGGCGGCAAGGTCGGCGAATTTGGTTACGGCGTCGGCGTCATCGGCTATCTCTATCCACAGGCCAATCATAATAACTCCGCCGAGCTGAACCTCAAGCTGGCATACGGGCTGCTGACCTTCAATGCCTTCTATGCCCTGCAGGATGCTTACTGGACCAACCAGGGCGATGTTTATACGAATTTGGCCATCGCCTTGCCCATGCCCAACGATTTCACCTTTGGCGCCAATGCCGGGTACTACTTCTTTGAAAATGAAGGCGACTATCTAACTGGCGGCACCGAATCCAGCAACTTCACCGACGCCACCGTCAGTCTCAGCCATCCCTTGCCGATCAAGGGTGCGAGCATGAGCGTGAACTACACCATAGGCGGCAAGGATCGCTACGATACCGATATTGGCGACAATACCTGGCTGGGTCTGAACCTGGCGTTCTAGCGGCATGACGGCATTCCATCCTGAAGGAGGAAGCACATGAAACTCATCATAGCAATCATCAAGCCCTTCAAGCTCGACGATGTGCGCGAGGCGCTCTCGGAGATCGGTGTGCGCGGCGTCACGGTCACCGAGGTCAAGGGTTTCGGGCGCCAGAAGGGCCACACCGAACTCTATCGCGGTGCTGAATACGTGGTCGATTTCCTGCCCAAGGTGCGGCTCGATGTGGTGGTGCCGGATGACCTGCTGGACCAGGCCATAGAAGGCATCGAACGCGCGGCACGCACCGGCAAGATCGGCGACGGCAAGATCTTCGTCCAGCCCATCGAGCGGGCGGTGCGCATCCGTACCGGCGAAACCGACGGCGAAGCACTCTGAAAATGGAGGGAAAAATGAAAATAATGGCAAACGGCCTGGCCGGTACTTTACTGGCGTTCTGCCTGTTATCAGGCGCTGCACTGGCTCAGGATGCACCGGCCACCCCCGCGACCCCTGATGCCACGACCGAGGCCCCGGCTGCAATGCCTGCACCCGCTCCAAGCCCTGAGGCAGCCGCACCCGAGGCGGCGGCTGCTCCCGCCGAGGCGGACACGCCCACGCTGGATTCGGGCAACACTGCCTGGATGCTGGTGGCCACGGCGCTGGTGCTGCTGATGACCATCCCGGGCGTGGCGCTCTTTTATGGCGGCATGGTGCGTCAGAAGAACGTGCTCGGCACCATGATGCAGAGCTTCGCCATCACCGCCCTGGTGACCATCGTTTGGATGGTGGCTGGCTACAGCCTGGCCTTCAGCGAGGGCGGGCCCTTCGTGGGCGGCTTGAGCAAGCTCTTTCTCAATGGCATCGGCGTGGACAGTCTGAGCGGGACCATTCCGGAAACCGTCTTCATGACCTTCCAGATGACCTTCGCCATCATCACCCCGGCCCTGATCACTGGCGCCTTCGCCGAGCGCATGAAGTTCTCGGCCCTGCTGTGGTTCATGGGGCTGTGGTCGCTGCTGGTCTATGCGCCCATCACGCACTGGGTCTGGGCCTCGGATGGCTGGCTCTTCGCCAAGGGGATTCTCGACTACGCTGGCGGCACGGTGGTGCACATCAATGCCGGGGTCGCGGGACTGGTGGCCGCCCTGGTGCTGGGCAGGCGCATCGGTTACAAAAAGGAGCCCATGCCGCCCCATAACCTGATTCTGACCGTCATTGGCGCCTCGATGCTGTGGGTGGGCTGGTTCGGCTTCAATGCCGGCAGTGCGCTGGCGGCGGATGGCCGTGCGGGTATGGCCATGGCGGTGACACAGATCGCCACGGGCGCCGCGGCACTGGCCTGGATGTTTGCCGAATGGATGAGCCACAACAAGCCCAGCGTGCTCGGGATCGCTTCAGGTGCGGTGGCGGGCCTGGTGGCCATCACTCCGGCTTCAGGTTTCGTCGGCCCCATGGGCGCATTGGCCATCGGTCTCGTTGCCGGCGTGGTCTGCTTCTGGGGGGCGACCAGCCTCAAGAATGCGCTGGGTTATGACGACTCCCTGGATGCCTTTGGCGTGCATGCCATCGGTGGCATCGTCGGCGCGATCCTGACCGGTGTCTTCGCGGTCAAGGGCATCGGTGGTACGGCGGGCCTGCTGGAAGGCAATGCCGGCCAGGTCGTGACGCAACTCATCGGCGTCGGCGCCACCATCGGCTACACCGTGGTGCTCACCTTCGTCATCCTCAAGGTGCTGGACCTGGTGATGGGCCTGCGCGTGGCGGAAGAAGCCGAGCGCGAGGGTCTGGACGTCAGCCAGCATGGTGAACGCGTTTACAGTAGCTGACCCACGTCTCTCCTCAGCGTGGCTTGGGTGGACAGGTGACTGTCCACCCTTTTTATTGGCTTTCAGCCGGCATCGGCTATGGCATACTAGGGGCATGCGTCTTTTCGACAGCCATGCCCATTTCGACGATGACAGCTTCGACGCCGATCGTCCGGCTGCCCTGGCGCGCGCGCGTGAGGCCGGTGTGATCGCGCAGCTCGTGCCCGCCATCAGCGCCCGGCTCTGGCCGCGCCTGCGCGAGGTCTGCAATGCCGATGAGCATTTGTACCCGGCCTATGGCCTGCATCCGGTGTATCTGCCCGAGCACCAGCCGGCGCATCTGGATGCCCTAGGTGACTGGCTGGCGAGTGAGTCGGCAGTGGCTGTCGGCGAGATCGGTCTGGATCATTATCTGCCGGAGCTCGATCGTGATCGGCAGAAATACTATTTTGCGGCGCAACTGGGCATTGCCCGGGATCTGCATCTGCCGGTGGTGGTGCATGCCCGCCATGCCGTCGAGGATGTGTATCTGACCTTGCGGCGCTTTCCGGGCGTCACTGGCGTCATTCATAGTTTCGCCGGCAGCGAGGAGCAGGCGCGCCGGCTCATGGACCTGGGTTTTTGCTTTGGTTTTGGCGGCCCGCTGACCTACCCTGGCGCGCACCGCCTGCATCGGCTGGTCAAAAGCCTGCCGCAGGATCGTTTGCTGCTGGAGACCGACAGCCCCGACCAGCCCGACGCCGGGCATCGGGGTTGCCGCAACGAACCGGCCTATCTGCCCGCAGTGCTTGCCGCCCTGGCACAATGGCGCGAGGCGGATCCGGCAGAATTGGCCGAGGCCACGTTTCGCAATACCCTGAAGCTCTTTCACCTGGACGATCTCTATGAATCATCCCTTTGCCCGCACTGAAATCCTGATCGGTCCCGAGGGCCTGGCCCGGCTCGCCGGCAAGCACGTGCTCATCGCCGGTCTCGGCGGGGTGGGTGGGGCGGCGGCCGAAGCCATCGCCCGCAGCGGGGTGGGCGAGATCACCCTGCTCGATCATGACGTGGTCAGCATCAGCAATCTAAATCGTCAACTGGTGGCCCTGCATTCCACCCTCGGCCAGCCCAAGACCGAGTCAATGGCGGCGCGCATCAGGGACATCAACCCCGACGCCCGGCTGCATGTGCGTACCGAGTTTCTGCAAAAACAGGAAGCCGCGGCGCTGGTGGCAAATGGCAATTTCGACTTCGTGCTCGACTGCATCGACAGTCTCGCCTGCAAGACCGCGCTGGTGGTTGCCTGCCTGAGCCAGGGCGTGCCCGTGGCGTCGAGCATGGGGGCCGGCGGGCGGCTGGATCCGTCGCGCGCGCGGGTGAGCACCCTCGAAAAGACCAGTGTCTGCGGCTTGGCCCGGGAGATGCGCGCCAACCTGCGCAAGTTGCGCCTGCGCGCAAACTACCCGGTGGTCTACTCCGACGAGATCCCGCGTCCGCCGCTGCCGCCTCAGCCCATCGACGGCCCCATTCCGAGCCGCCCGCGTGCCGTCAACGGCACCATCTCCTACATGCCCTCGCTGTTTGGCTTCATGCTGGCTGGAGTCGCCGTGCAGCACCTGCTGTCAGGTTCGGATGCTTGAAAAAACGTGTCGGCATTTGACGGTCATGCATGGTAAAACCCGCAAAATAGGCTATAGCTAAGAAAAAGGCCAAAGCGCGGGGACTGCCAGTCAGGGTCGGTCCAGGGGGGAAGAAACAATGAAATTCATGAGTCCGGAGTGGATCCGCGCGGTGTCAAAACAGTGGAACACTCACGACGAAATGCAGAGCATGCTGAAAAACTTCAATGCCACCATCGAATACAGTGTCGAGGATCGGCCGGACATGCCGCCGGTGATGATGTTCGTGAAGGCCGGCAAGGCCATCTATGCCGGGCCCTCGGATGGTCGGCGGCGTGACTTCATCATCTCCGCGAAGCTCGAGAACTGGCAGAAACTCATTACCGGCGAGATGAGCGGCAAAATGGGGCTGATGACCAAGCGCATCAACTTCAAGGGCTCGATGATGACGGCCATGAAGTACATGACCCCTTTCAATATCCACATGAGCATCATGGGTGAAATCCCCGCCAGCTTCGATCTCTAGACCAGGCAGGAATCGCCATGTCCTTTCAGTTTACCGTCGATCCCAATTATTCAGGCAAGAACCTGCCTGGCTGGTATCTGATGAATACCTACCTGCAAAAGCAGCTTGGCATCGGCCTGCGCTTTTCGCCCTTCAATAGCTTTGACGAGGCCCGCAATGCCGTGCTCGCCGGCCAATTCGATCTGGTCTACGCCAATCCCTTCGATGCCGTGCAGTACATCCAGAAGCTCGGCTTTCAGTCCCTGGCCAAGCCCGCCGAGCACTTTGACGAGGTTCTGCTCTGCAGCCAGGCTGGAGGACCGCTGGGCAGCTATGCCGATCTGCCCGCCGAGATCCGGGTGGCCTCGGCCTCGGAAAAGACCCTGATACACATGGTCGGACTCTTCCTGCTCGACAAGGCGGACATCGACCGGGCCCGCCTGCGCTTTGAGTATACCGAGAGCTATCAGGGCGTGATCAAGGCCCTGATCCAGGGGCGGGCCGATCTCGGCTTCGTGTTCAATGAGGTGCATGGCGCGGCCTCGGGCCTGATCCGCGACCGACTCCAGGTGATCGACCAGTCCGATGACGCCTTCGCCTTTCATTCCTTCTGCATCAGTCCGCGTCTTGCCGAACATGCCGATGCCATCCGCGAGACGCTGGTGGGTATGCGTCAGGACGAGAAAGGCCAGGCGCTGCTCAAGGACATCGGTTTCCTGGGATTCGAGGCGGTAACGCCGGAGGAAATCGACTGCCTGACCATGCTGGCCGATGAGTACATCAGCGGGCACGAGGCCATCGATCTGGCCGCCACGTCCAGTCTTGCGCTGGATGCATCCGCCTTTGTCGTGGCACGCGAAGAGGATGACTGATCGGGAGGGAAATCCCGCCCTTTCAGACCGCCTGGGTATTTTCAGCCTTGGCCTGAGGCCGGTTCAGGCTGCATCCTGTCAGGGTGTCCATGACTCAGGCTAAAGTCCCAGGTAACGTTTTCACCTCTTGCCTCATTTCTGCTATATTCCAGTAGCTCTGCCATAAGGCTATTCTCATATCAGGACCCCGACTTGGGTCGGAACTCTGAGAAAATATGCTGGTCCAATTGCGCTTGATGATCCTGGATCTTCTTTGGTCCCGGTTATTTCTGTCCAGAGCCCGTCTTGCAGGAAGTTGTGACGCCTTTTGTGAAAATCGCGCGCGCTTCGGGCGCTGAACCTGAATAGGTCGCCTAATTTGAATATTGCCTTCTTGCGCAATCAGAACCTGACTCGCGGCTTTTCAGCCAAACCCGTTTTCCTGCAGAAAAGCCAGTCCCTGCCTGCGTGGCTGATTGCCGCGCCGTTGTTGCTGCTGCTCGTGATGCATCTGGCTTACTGGACCTGGACTTTCGCACAGCCCAGGGCGTCCGTCTCAGGGCGGTCTTCCACGCCGGCTGCCGTGTCGGTCAATGTCGATGCCATTCTCCAGAGTGGCCTTTTCGGCAGTTCCCGCAGCGAAGCCCCTGGGGCCGTTGCCGAGGTACCCGCCATCCCCCTGGAATTGCAGGGCGTTTTCAGTGGCAGCGGTCGCTTCCCGGGCTACGCCATCGTGAATGCGGAGGGCACGGCGCAGATCGTGCGCGAAGGCGGGGAGATCGCATCGGGCATCAAATTGCTCAAGGTGAGCCCGGATCGGGTGACCATCCTGCGCGGGAATAGGGAGGAGACCCTCGAATTCCCGACGGCGGCTGGCAGTCAGCCTGCAGATGTATCTGCCGTGGGCGCGCCGGCTGCTGCCCAGCCCAGGAACGTCACCGTGCCGCGCGCCCTGATCAACAGTGCAATGCGTGATCCGGCGCAATGGATTCGCGCCGGGGTGCTGGCGCCAAATCCCGGCGGCGGGCTGAAGGTGGTTTCGGTGGCGGGTGGCGGGCTCTACCAACGTCTGGGCCTGCAGGGTGGCGACGTCATCCAGTCCATCAATGGCCAGCCGGTGACCAGCCCGGATCAGGCCCTGACCCAGGCCCGCAATGGCATCAGCGCTGGCAGTCTGCGCATCGACGTGCTGCGCAATGGCAGCATTCAGCAATTGAGTTACAGCTTCAGCTAGCTTTGGCCAAAAATGTGGAAAGACATAAGGAGGCAAGAATGCAGGCGATCGGCTCCGGTAATGGTGATCTGATGAGCGTGGTGAACTGATGGTCAGCCAGATCAGGCGGGGGCTTTCCACGTTGTTTCTGCTGGGCGTGATCTGGCACGGAAGTGTCTGGGCCGCCCAGGACCGGGTCACGCTGAATTTTCAGAATGCCGACATCGAATCCGTGGTGAAGATGATGTCGCAGATCACAGGAAGGAATTTTCTGCTGGACCCGCGTGTCAAAGGCAACGTGACCATTATCTCCAGCACGCCCATCCCCCGCGACCAGGCCTATCAGGTGTTCCTTGCCGCCCTGCGTGTGCAGGGTTTCGCGGCCGTGCAGGGGAGTGGCGTGACGCGCATCCTGCCGGAAACCGATGCCAAGCTGATGGCGACTCCCACCTATCTGGGCAAACAGCCGGGCAGCCGCGGTGACCAGATCATCACCCAGATCTATCAGCTGCAGAACGAGTCCGCGGCACAGCTGATGCCGGTACTGCGGCCGCTGGTGTCGCCCAATAACTACATGGCGGCCTATCCCGGCACCAATACCCTGGTGATCACCGATTACGCCGACAACGTGCGGCGCATCACCAGCATCGTTTCCGCCATCGACCGTCCCCGTAGCCGCGCGGACATCAACCTGGTGCGGCTCAAGCACGCCTCGGCGGTGGACATGGCGCAGCTCCTGTCGCGGCTAATGACCGACAACAATACCCAGGGCGGGGGCGGCGCGCCGGTCCAGCCGGGTGCCCCCGCAGGTGCTGTGCCGGCACCGATGCCCGAGCTCGGGGGGGAGGCCAGTTCTCTGTCCATCGTGCCGGACATGCGTACCAACAGTCTGCTGGTGCGTACCCAGAATCCTGGCCAGTTGCTGCGCATCCGGGCACTGGTGGCAACCCTTGACGTGCCGGCCAGCGGCTCGGGCAACATCCATGTGGTTTACCTGCGCAATGCCGAAGCGGGCAAGCTCGCGCAGGTCCTGCAGGGGCTGATCACCGGTCAGATGCGCAACGTGCCGGCCGGAGACAGTGGTAACACCGATGCCGGTGGCGCCGGGGCGACACCGGCTGCAGCGCCGGGCGGGGCTGCTGGCGCGGCCGGGCGTCTCGCCGGACCGGAAACCGTGATGGTACAGCCCGATGAGGCGACCAATTCGATCATCATCACCGCGCCGGATGGCATGTACAACGCCCTGCGCTCGGTCATCGACAAGCTCGACGTGCGCCGCGCCCAGGTCTACGTCGAGGCCCTGATTGCCGAGGTAAGCGAGGAAAAGGCCGCCGAGTTCGGCATCCAGTGGCAGGGGACCCGGGATGTCGATGGCAATCTTGTGTTCGGCGGCACCAACTTCAATGGCCCCAGTGGCATCCGCGGCATCTCGTTCAATCCCGGTAATCTCGCCAATGTCGGGGATGGTCTGACCCTCGGCGTGATTCGCGGCAGCCTCAATATCGGCGGCCTCAATGTTGTGAATATCGCGGCACTGGCGCGGGCGCTGGAATCGGATGCCAATGCCAACATTCTCTCCACGCCCAATCTGCTGACCCTGGACAATTCCGAGGCCAAGATCGTGGTGGCCCAGAACGTGCCCTTCGTGACTGGCAGCTATGCCCAGGCGACCGCCACCGGCACCGGGGCCGCGGTCAATCCCTTCCAGACCATCGAGCGCCGGGATGTCGGCCTGACCCTGAAGATCCGGCCGCAGATCAGCGAGGGCGGCGGCATCACCCTGCAGATCTACCAGGAGGTGTCAAGCCTGGCTCAGGCCGTGGCGACCAACGTGCGTCCCGCCGACATCATCACCAACAAGCGTTCCCTGGAGTCCAAGGTCCGTGTCGACGACGGCAACATCATCGTGCTCGGCGGGCTCATTCAGGACAGCCTGGACGACGGCCGGCAATCTGTTCCCATCCTGGGACAGATCCCGGTGTTGGGCAATCTGTTCCGCTACAACACGCGCCGGCACAGCAAGACCAATCTGATGGTCTTCCTGCGGCCGGTGGTCATCCGTGATCCGGTGGTCGGGCAGGGTCTGACCCAGGATCGTTACGACTACATCCGCGGGCAGCAGATGAACATGTCCGTGGAAAGCCATCCCGTCCTGCCCTACGTGGCCCCGCCGCAGTTGCCGCCCTTCAAGGTCAATCCGCCTTCCCCGGAGAGCACCCGGGAGCCGCGTGACGACAGATCCGGCAGGGATGACGCCAGACAGCAGGGCGGCACTGAGGAACAAACGAAATGACCGAGTTGAACACATCGGCCCGGGCGGTGCCTCTCGAATCCGAGCGGGTGGCCGTGCGGATCGGCGCTGGTGAGGCCGGGCCCGTCGAGAATGGCCAGCCCAACACGCCGGACAGCCACTGGGCCCAGAAGCTGCCTTATCACTTCGCCCGCAACAAGGGCGTAGTGGTGGCGGGCGAGCATGACGGCCTGCTGGAAGTCTGGGCACGCGCCTATCCCGCACCCGCGGTGATGGCCGAGCTGCGCCGGACCCTGGGGCGTCCCCTGAGCGTGCGCATCCTCGATGTGGCAGCATTCGATACGGCGCTGAACCAGGCCTATGAGCGGCGCGACAATGCCGCCGAGCGCCTGATCGACGACATGGGCGACAATCTCAACCTGGAGCAGCTCGCCCAGGAGATTCCCGAGATTTCCGACCTGCTGGAAGCCGAGGACGACGCGCCGATCATCCGCCTGATCAATGCCCTGCTGACCCAGGCCATGCGCGAAAATGCCTCGGACATCCACATCGAGGCCTTCGAGGAAAGATCCGTGGTGCGCTTTCGGGTGGACGGCGCCCTGCGCGACATCGTCTCGCCCCAGCGTGCCCTTCATGCCGCCATGGTGTCGCGCATCAAGGTGATGGCGCAGCTCGACATTGCCGAAAAACGCCTGCCCCAGGATGGACGCATCGGCCTGAAGCTGGCCGGCCGGCCGGTGGACGTGCGCGTGTCGACCCTGCCTACCGGGCACGGCGAGCGGGTGGTGCTGCGTCTGCTCGACAAGCAGGCCGGGCGCCTGGACCTGGATCGCCTCGGCATGCCGGCGCCGACGCTCCGGGCCCTGGACAGCCTGATCCGCCAGCCACATGGCATCATCCTGGTGACCGGCCCGACCGGTTCGGGCAAGACCACCACGCTGTATGCCGCCCTGTCACGGCTCGATACCGAATCCCTCAACATCATGACGGTGGAGGATCCGATCGAGTATGACCTGTCCGGGGTCGGGCAGACCCAGGTCAATCCGCGCATCGATCTCAGCTTCGCCCGCGCCCTGCGCGCCATCCTGCGTCAGGACCCGGATGTGGTGATGATCGGCGAGATCCGCGATCTGGAGACCGCGCAGATAGCGGTGCAGGCCAGTCTCACCGGGCACCTGGTGCTGGCCACCCTGCATACCAACGATGCCGTGGGCGCCGTCACCCGGCTGGCGGACATGGGGGTCGAACCCTTCCTGCTGGCCTCCAGCCTGATTGGGGTACTGGCGCAACGCCTGGTGCGCAAGCTCTGCCCGATCTGCAAGGAGGCCTATCAGGCCGACGAGCGGGAACGCGCTGTCGTTGGCCATCCCCTGCCCGCTGGGCTGATCTATCGCGCCAAGGGTTGCCCGGCCTGTGGCCAGACCGGTTACCAGGGACGCAGTGGTATCTACGAGCTGATCACGATGGATGACACCCTGCGCCGGCTGGTCCATGACGAGGCTTCCGAGCAGGATCTGCGTGACCATGCCCGCAAGCAGGGCATGCTGTCGCTGCGCGAGGACGGCATGCGCTATGTTGCCGAAGGCGCGACCTCGATCGAGGAAGTCCTGCGCGTCGCCCGGAGCTAGGCCATCATTCCATGAGACAGGTGCCGAGGATTGCTGATGGCGGCCTTTGAGTTCGAGGCGATGGGGCAGAATGGCCGTACCCAGCGCGGCGTGCTGGAAGGCGATACCGCAAGGCAGGTTCGCGTGGCGCTGCGGGAGCGCGGCCTCATCCCAGTGCGGGTCGAGCCGATCCGCAGCGAGCGGAGTGGAAGTGGCGGCACGATACGCTTGCGCCGGGGCCTGCCCGCCGCGCAGCTGGCGCTCGTCACCCGCCAGTTTGCCACCCTGCTGGCGGCCGGCCTGACGATCGAGCAATCCCTGAATGGGCTCATCGAACAGAGCGAATCGCCCCGCGCGACACAGATTCTGGCCGGGGTTCGCACCGGCGTGCTGTCGGGCCAGTCCCTGGCAGTTGCCATGGGCGCCTATCCGGCGGCCTTTCCCGAGATCTATCGTACCCTGATCCGTGCCGGTGAGAGCTCCGGGCGTCTGGACTCGGTGATGCTGAGTCTGGCGGATTATACCGAGGACCGACAGGCCCTGCGCCAGAAGGTCGTGCTGGCCATGGTCTATCCTGCACTGGTGAGCCTGGTGGCCATCGCCGTGGTGCTTGGCCTCCTGACCTATGTGGTGCCGCAGGTGGTGCAAGTCTTCGAAAGTACCGATCAGGTCCTGCCGCTGCTCACCCGCATGCTGATCGGCCTGAGCGATTTCCTGCGTGCCACCGGCATCTACTGGCTGATACTCTTTGCGGTCCTGGCGGTGATTGGTCTGCGCCTGCTGAGAAAGCCCGCCTGGCGCTGGCGCCTGGATACCTTTCTGTTGAAGGTGCCGGTGGTCGGGCGCCTGATTCGCGGGCTCAATGCCGCGCGTCTGGCCAGCACCCTGAGCATCCTGGTCGGCGGTGGGGTGCCCCTGCTGTCGGCCCTGCAGGCCGCCCAGGGCGTGGTCAACAACCTGCCCATGCGCGAGGCCCTGGAAGAGGCCGAGCGCCAGGTGCGCGAGGGCGGCAGCCTGCATCGGGCACTCAAGCGCAGTGGCCGTTTCCCGCCGATGATGGTGCATCTGATCGGCAGTGGCGAGGCCAGTGGCCAGCTCGGCCCTTTGCTCAGCCGCGCCGCGGATCAGCAGCGCCGCGAGCTGGAGGGCTGGGTCGGCGCCCTGACCGCCCTGCTGGAGCCCATGATGATCCTGACCATGGGTGGCGTGGTGCTGACCATCGTGCTGGCCATCCTGATGCCGATCTTTGAAATGAACCAACTGGTAAAATAGGGAGCACGACGCAGTGAATGACCGTAACAGAGCGCCGAATGGCATGCGAATCACAGAGGGTGGTTTCACCCTGATCGAGATCATGGTGGTGGTGGTGATTCTCGGCATTCTGGCGGCGCTGGTGGTGCCCAAGATCATGAGCCGCCCGGATGAGGCCCGCATCGTCGCGGCGCGTCAGGACATCAGTGGCATCATGCAGGCGCTCAAGCTCTACAAGCTCGACAACTACCGCTACCCCACCACGGAGCAGGGTCTGCAGGCGCTGGTCAGCAAGCCCGGCACCCCGCCGGTTCCCGCGAACTGGAAGGCCGGCGGCTATCTGGACAAGTTGCCGCGCGACCCCTGGGGACAACCCTATCAATACCTCAGTCCCGGTGTGCACGGCGAGGTCGATGTGTTTAGCCTGGGGGCCGATGGCGCGCCCGGCGGCGAGGGCAGTGATGCGGATATCGGCTCCTGGAACACTCAGTAAGCTGGCCTGAGGCCATGTACCGTCAGCGCGGCTTCACGCTGATCGAGATCCTGGTCGTGCTGGTACTGATCGGTATCACGCTAGGGCTGGTGGGCATCAATCTCATGCCCGACCAGCGTCGTGAGCTCGGCGAGGAGGCGCAACGCCTGGCGCTCCTGATCGAACAGGCACAGGAGGAGGCCGTGCTGAGCGGCAATACCCTGGGTTTCGAGCTGTCCGCCAATGGCTACCGCTTCGTTCGGGAGAATGCAGCCGTGAGCGATGTTCCCGGAGACACGGACAAGCCGGCCTGGTCGGTAGTGGAGGACGATGAACTCCTGCGCCCCAGGCAGTGGCGGGCCGCGATAGCCGTCGAAGCGCTGAGCATCAACGGCCAGCCGGTACCCTTGCCGATGAAGTCACCCCTGCTGTTGAGTCCGACGGGTCTGGGCGAACCCTTCGAGCTCGATCTCGCGCTGGAAGGTTACCGGATCCAGCTGGCGGGAGATGGCCGACGCGTGCGGGTCGTCTCCGCGACGGCGCCGGGATGAGGTCTGCCGCCTTGCCAGTGCGCTCCGGCCCGGCGGCAGCCCGAGGCTTCACCCTGCTGGAGGTGCTGGTCGCCCTGGCCATTCTGGCGGTGGCCCTGGCGGCCGCCCTGCGGGCGACTGGCCTGGCCGCGGGCCAGACCGAGGCGCTGCGTGACCGCCTGGGCGCCACCTGGGTGGCCCAGAACCGGATGGCCTTGCACCTGGCCCTGCATGACTGGCCCTCCCCGGGCGAGTTCGAGGGCGATGCCGAGCAGGCCGGCATGCGCTATGTCTGGCAGGAGGTGGTCAGCAACACGCCGAACCCGGTCTTCCGCCGCGTTGTCGTGCGGGTCTATGCCGCCCAGGCGCCGGAGCAGGTGCTTGCGACCCTGATGGGTTATCTGGTGCGTGAGCCCGAAGATCCCGGCGCCCCGCCACAACAGGACGACCAGCAGCCCGATACCGAAGCGTCGCCAGGGACGGAGGCGAACAGCCCGGATGCGATACCCTCCGGATCCGAGGCGGATGCTGGAGGCCCAAGCCCTGAAGAGCTGCAGGCCCAGGAGCTTCGGGCCCAGGAACCCCGTGGATACTGAGTTCGCGGCCCGGCGCCCGACTGCCGGATTCACCTTGCTGGAAGTGCTGGTGGCGATCATGATCTTTGCCATCATGTCGGTGGTCGCCTACCGCGGGCTGGACCAGGTTCTGCTGGCCCGGGAACGGCTCACGGCCATCACCACGCAATGGCGTGAACTGGGCTTGCTGCTGGGTCAGATGGGCCGGAATTTTGCCACGGCGACGAGCTACGTACCGGCCAGGGAGGATGGCCAGCCCGAGCCGGTGTTCCTAGCCCAGGTGCAGCCGACGGATACCGAGGAAACGCTGCTGAGCATGCATGTCATGGGTGATCCGGCCAATCCCGCACCGGCCAGTGCCCTGCACCGGGTCGCCTACCGCTTGCGGGAAGGGCGGGTGGAGTTCCTGCTCTGGCCGGCCGCCAATCCCGGTCAGGCGCAGCCGGAGCCGCGGGTGCTCACCCTGGCGGAAAATGTGGAGGAATTTCGGTTGCGATATCTGGGACCGGACGGCAACTGGCGCGATGACTGGCCTGGCGACCAGAATACGACCCCTTTGCCCTGGGGCGTGGAAGTACAGGTCCGCCTGCGCGGCATGGCTCCCGTCACCCGGATCTTCTCGCTGCAATGAACGGACAGGGCTCAGTACGCGAGCAGGGCGTGGCGGTCATCACCGCCATCCTCATCATGGCCATGGCCGCCAGCGTAGCGAGTTTCCTGGCTTGGCAGCAAGGCATCTGGACCCGTCAGGTACAGAATATGCGGGATCAGGCACAGGCGGAAACGCTTGCCGCGGCTGGCGTGGAATGGGCACGCGGCATTCTGGCCGAGGATGCCAAGGAGGGCGATACCGATCATCCCGGCGAGGCCTGGGCCCAGACCCTGGCCGGCCTCGAGGTTGAAAACGGGCAGCTCGGTGGTTATATCCGCGATGCGCAGGCACGCTACAATCTCAACAACCTCAAGGGCAGTGGTCCGATACAGGAGAGAAACCTGGCTATTTTCAAGCGGCTTTTACAGAATCTGAAGCTCAACCCGGAAATAGGCGACCGGATCAGCGCCTGGCTGAATCCGGTAACGGCAAGCGGTGGCACGGCTGCGGCCCCGGTGGCGCCGACGCAGTCGGGCGCGACTTCGGGACGGCTGCTGTATTCAGCCAATAATCTCTATGCCGTGGAGGGCATCGCGCGGGATGACCTCGACCGGCTCTATCCCTACGTCATCGCCCTGCCAGCCACCTCTCCGACCCAGATCAATGTGAATACCGCGCCGCCCGAGCTGCTTTCCGCCGTACTGGAGCTGCCCCTGACCCAGGCACAGGCCCTGGTAAGGGCGCGCGAACGGGCGCCCTTCAAGGGCATCGAGGATTTCCGGGCTCGCCTGCCCGCCTCGGTGGCGGGCGTGGATGAAAGCCTGTTCAATGTCGCCAGCCAGTATTTTCTCGTCAACAGTCAGGCCATGGTGGGCCGGGTAACGATGCGCTATCGTGCCCTGCTCAACCGCCAGGGTGCTGCCTGGCCCAAGGTGATCTGGCGCGTACCGGGAGGTGCCTGATGTCTCACAGGATCATACAGGTCGGCCCCGACTGGCCGGAAACGCCGGAGCTGCGCTGGATACAGGTGGCGGACGGCGGTGCCGTGCAGGATGAGAGGGGTGAACGGCCGCCGGCAAGCTGGCAGGGACGCAGCAGTGCAACCCAGCTCTGGCTGCCGGCGGCGCGGGTGTTGCTCGGCACGGTGCGGCTGCCGACCCGCTCTGCGTCGAAAGTGCGAGACATTCTGCCCTTTGCGGTGGAGGATCAGCTGGCGGTCGATCCCGAACAGGTGCATGTCGCGCTGGGGCCTGAACTGCCAAATGGCGAAAGCGTGGTGGCCGTGGTGGATCGCGCCTGGCTACGCGAGCTGCTGGATCGCCTGGCAGGCTTTGGTATCCAGCCGCGCACTGCCGTGCCCGACGTGCTGGTCCTCCCGAATCTGGACCCACAGCGCTGGACGGTACTCTGGGATGGCCGAGAGGGCAGCCTGCGCCAGGCCGAGGCACTGGGCCAGCCGCTGGACGTGGGCACTGTCGACCGTCCGCCCCTGGGCCTGGTCCACGCCATCGAGGAGGCACGCACTTCAGGTGCTGCCCCGCTCGGGCTGGACATCCGGGCCACCGGCAAGCCCCTGCCGGACATCGCCAGCTGGTCCAGGGTCCTGGGACTGCCGGTGGTGCTGCATCAGGGTGACCCCTTCCTGGAGGCCGCGCGCAAGACTGGCCCCGCGCCCCTGAATCTGCTCCAGGGCAGTCTCATGCCCGCGCGGGGCAATGCGGGATGGTGGCCTGCCCTGCGCCCGGCGCTCATCATTCTCGGAATCATGCTGCTGGTGCAGGTGCTCGGAACCATCGGGCAGTGGTGGATGCTCAAGCGCGAGGCGAACCAGCTGCGTGCAGAAATGGCCAGCACCTTCCGCCAGACCTTTCCCAATGCGGCGCTGGTGGATCCGCCCCTGCAGATGCAGCGGCAGCTTGCCGATTTGCGTCAGCGGGCGGGCATGGCCGAGGCGGGTGACTTCCTCGTGCTCCTGAGCCGTGTCGCGCCGGTGCTGGCGGGCAGCAATGAGGTCGAAGTGCGTGCCCTGCGCTATGGCAATGATGTGCTGGAAGCCGATGTCCGCGCCCCCGGACCCGGCCAGACTGGTGCCCTCGTGAGTGCCCTGGGTGCCAATGGCGTGCGGGTTCAGGCGGGTCCGGAGCAGGCCGGGGATGGTGGGGTGAGTACCCGCCTGCAGATTCAGGAGGCTGGCGGATCATGAATATTGCAACCCTTGAGCAACTCTGGCGTGAGCGCAATCCGCGGGAACGCTGGCTGATCGGCCTGGGTTTGCCCCTGCTGCTGCTGGCCCTGCTCTACGCCTATCTGTGGCTGCCCGTACAAAAGGAACGGGCGCGCCTGCAGCGCACCCTGCCCGAACTGCGGGCCGCTGCGGCACAGTTGCGCCAGCAGGCCCAGGAAGTCCAGACACTGAGACAGCATGTGCCCGCCAGTGATGCCGCGACAAACCCCGCCGATCCGGTGACGGTCATGCGCCAGGCCGCAACCGAAGCGGGCCTGCCGGCCCCGCAGATCCAGCCAGACAATACCGGACGGCTACGGGTGCGCTTCGAGCAGGTGACCTTCAATCCGCTGATCCAGTGGATCGACATCCTGCAGCGCCAGCATGGCCTTAAGGTGGAGACGCTGGAGATGGGCGCTGCAAATGGGCCGGGCAGGGTTAATGCCCAGATCGCCTTTGCCGGAGGCGGTACATGAGCGCCATGTCGCAACGCAGCGCCAGCTTCTGGCGCACAGGCTCACTCTGGGTCTGGCTGCTGGCGGGTCTCATCCTGTATCTGCTGGCCCTGATCATCATGGCGCCAGCCAGCCTGGTACCCTGGTATCTGGCCCGGCAGGGTCCGCAACAGCCCATCATCCTGGAGGATGTGCAGGGCACGCTCTGGCAGGGCTCGGCCGCCCGGGCCTTCTGGCGTGGCCCGACTGGCCCCCTGGAGCCGCTCGGGCAGACGCAGTGGCGCGTGCATGTCCTGCCTTTGCTGGTCGGCAAGGTGAAAGTCAGCCTGCGCGTCAATGGTCCGGCCGGGCAGATGCGCATGGATCTGCAACCGCAGGGGCAGGCTTATCAGCTCACGGACGTGACTGGCAAGATTCCGATGACCTATCTGGCCTCGCGCCTGGGCCAGTTCAGCGCGCTCGACCCGAAAGGCACCCTGGTGCTTGATCTGCCCGAGCTGCAGTTCGGTCCCCAGGGGCTGCAAGGCCGGGGGCGGGTGGACTGGCAACTGGCCGGTTTTGGTCTGAGCCCCGTCAATCCGCTGGGCAATTACCGGCTGAACCTGCAGGAACGCCAGTTGCGCCTGGAGACCTTGAGTGGTCCCTTGCGGCTGAATGCCCGTGGCGAGATCGAGAGCGGCAGCCCGCGTCTGAGGCTCGATGGCACGGCCCAGGCCACTGGCCCACAGGCCGCGCAAATCCAGCCGGTGCTGTCCTTCCTCGGCCCGGACCAGGGCAATGGCGTACACGCCTTCAATTTCAATTTCAGCATGTGAAAAGCGCCAGCCAAGAGGCGCAGGAAGGGAGGGGATTCATGGCCTACCGCGATCTGCGGGACTTCATCCGCGATCTGGAGGGGCGAGGCTTGTTGAAGCGGGTCAAAACCGCCGTCTCGCCGCATCTTGAAATGACCGAAATCTGCGACCGCACCCTGCGTGCCGGCGGCCCGGCCATCCTGTTTGAAAACCCCACCGGCTTTGACATGCCGGTACTCGGCAATCTCTTTGGCACCACCGAGCGGGTGGCGCTGGGCATGGGGCGCCAGGACATCTCGGAGTTGCGCGATGTCGGGCGCCTGCTGGCCTACCTCAAGGAACCCGAGCCGCCGCGCGGCTTTCGTGACCTCTGGGACAAGATGCCGATCTTGAAGCAGGTGCTCAACATGGCGCCGAGCGTGGTCAAAAGGCCCGTCTGTCAGCAGAACGTGCTGCGCGGCGATGAAGTCGATCTCGCCCGAATCCCGGTCCAGCACTGCTGGCCCGAGGACGCCGGTCCATTGATGACCTGGGGCCTGACCGTCACCAAGGGGCCGCACAAACCGCGCGCCAACATGGGCATCTATCGCCAGCAGGTGATCGGCAGCAACCGCGTCATCATGCGCTGGCTGGCGCATCGGGGTGGGGCGCTCGATTATCGCGAGTTCCAGAAGGCCAATCCCGGCCAGCCCTTTCCGGTGGCGGTGGCCTATGGCGCCGATCCGGCCACCATCCTCGCGGCTGTCACGCCGGTGCCGGATACCCTGGCCGAGCACCAGTTTGCAGGCCTGTTGCGTGGTGCCAAAACCGAGCTCGCCGACTGCCTCACCGTGCCATTGCAGGTGCCAGCCAGCGCCGAGATCGTGCTGGAAGGGCATATCCATCCCGATGATATGGCCCCCGAGGGGCCGTTTGGCGATCACACCGGCTACTACAACGAGGTGGAAAGCTTTCCGGTCTTCACCATCGAGTGCATCACCCACCGCGACAATCCCATCTATCACAGCACCTACACCGGCCGGCCACCGGACGAGCCCGCCATTTTAGGGGTGGCGCTCAACGAGGTCTTCGTGCCGCTGCTGCAAAAGCAGTTCCCGGAGATCGTGGATTTCTATCTGCCGCCCGAGGGTTGCTCCTATCGCGTGGCGGTAGTCAGCATGAAGAAGGCCTATCCCGGGCATGCCAAGCGCGTCATGTTCGGGGTCTGGAGCTATCTGCGCCAGTTCATGTACACCAAGTTCGTGATCGTGGTGGATGACGACATTGATTGCCGCAAGTGGGAGGACGTGGTCTGGGCCATGACCACACGCATGGATCCGGTGCGCGATACCCTGCTGGTGGAAAATACCCCCATCGACTATCTCGACTTCGCCTCGCCCATATCAGGACTCGGCGGCAAGATCGGTCTGGATGCCACCAATAAACTGCCCGGCGAGACCAGCCGCGAGTGGGGCCGTCCCATCGTCATGGATGGCCAGGTGCGGGCGCGGGTGGATGAGATCTGGGCAGAGCTTGGTTTGTAAGGCCAGCCCTGTAGGCGCTTTATAAGACTATAAAGATACCTATATGTCCTTGATTTTCATTGCTTTTTCTTTCTGGCCTCATTGCATAAGTAATCGATTAAATTATAATGGGCCCCTGGGATACGCAGGCAAGAGCTGCAAGCGCGGGATCCCGATGCCAAGCCAAACCATTGATTATCAAGGCAAGAGGTGTCCAAATGACCGAAAAGCAGATTGACCTGAAAGACCTCAAGGAAATGATCGCCGCAGGCGATGGCAAGACCTTGTTTCTGGATGTCCGCAGCGCCGAGGAGTGCTACACGGCATTCGTCCCTGGCTTCGTCAACATTCCCACGGCGGAACTGGGCAAGAACGAGCAGGCCCTGGCCCGCTTTGATCGCTTCGTGGTGCTGTGTGCCTCCGGCATGCGCGCCAAGCAGGCGGCGAGCAATCTGGAGCAGCTGTTCCCGGGCAAGGACGTCGTGGTCCTCAAGGGCGGCCTCAACCTTGTCGCGCAAGGCGCCGAGAAGGACCTGCACCGGGCCGGGCGCATCCTGCCGGTGCAGCAGCAGATGCAGATCGGGGCCGGCAGCATGATCATCCTGGCCACCTTGGCAGGCACCCTGCTGCATCCCGCGGCCTATCTGCTGGCCGGTGGCATCGGCTTTGGCTTGCTGTATGCCGGCTGGACAGGCCGCTGCAGCGTGTCGCGCATGCTGGCACACATGCCCTGGAACAAGAATCTGCCTGCACGGGCCAGCAGCTTCGTGCGCCAGAACATGGCGCTGTCCTGATCAAGTCTCAGATGCCGCCCAGGCGGCCGGGGAGTGCATATGTTCTATTTTCGTCAGCTTTTTGACCCCACCAGCTCCACCCTGACCTACCTGATCGCTGATCCGTTCAAACTGGAAGCGGTGGTCATCGACCCAGTGCGCGAAATGGTCGAGCCGATTCTGGAGACCCTGCATGCCATGCATCCGCAGATGCGCCTGCGCTATATCCTGGAGACCCATATCCATGCGGATCATGTCACCGGCGCGGATCTCCTGAAACAGCGCACCGGGGCCCAGGCCGTGGTCAGTCGCCGGGGCGGCGCGCACTGCGCCGAGAACCAGGTGGATGATGGTGATCTGATCCTGTTTGGTTCCGAGCACATCCGCGTGCTCGCCACGCCCGGACATACGGAAGGTTGCGTGTCCTATCTTTGGCGTGACCGGGTGTTCACCGGCGACACATTGCTCATCGGCGGTTGCGGTCGCACCGATTTCCAGGGAGGTGATGCCGGCAAGCTCTACGACAGCATCACCGGCAAGATCTTCAGCCTGCCCTGTGAGACCCTGATCTATCCGGGTCATGACTACAATGGCCGCCGGGTCAGCAGCGTGGATCAGGAGCGTACCAGCAATCCGCGCCTGGCCGGCAAGACCCGCGATGAATTCATGGCTATCATGGATGCCCTGAACCTGCCGCGCCCCAAACTCATCGATGAAGCCGTGCCCGCGAATCTCCTGTGTGGCCGGTCCGGCCTCGCCGCCTGAGCCAACGCCCGCTCTAACTGGAAACGCCGCGATCTTCGCGGCGTTTTTTTGTGCCCGAATCCGACCTTGCGCCAGGCCTCAGGCGGGGTGGTGCTGGGAAGGCAAGGGGGGAATGCTGTCCCAGGCTGCGACCACCTGGTTGCGGCCTTGATGTTTGGCCTGATAGAGCGCCTGGTCCGCCGCCTCGTACAGGGCATCGCTGCCATCCTGCTGCGGCCAGCCGGTCACTCCGATACTGATGGTAGCGTGGAAGCTGTCGTCACTGGCCTGATGGCGAATGTGTGAGAACTGCTCGCGGATATCGTTCAGCACGCGGAAGCTATCGGCCAGATCCGCCCAGAGAATCACCGCGAATTCCTCGCCGCCATATCGACCAATGATGTCGGTCTTGCGCAGGCGCTGCTGCAATAAGCGGGCGAGGCTCTTGATGACGCGGTCGCCCACCGGATGCCCATATTGATCATTGACGGCCTTGAAAAAGTCGATATCGATCATGGCCAGACAGAATGGCTGCTGCTGCCGGCGCGCCCGGGCTACCTCGATGTCGAGCTGATCGGTGAAATGGGTGTGGTTCAGCAGCCCGGTGAGGCTGTCGCGGCTCATCAGGGCGCGCATGCCCCGTGCCCGATCGGCGCGGCTCGCCAGAGAGGCAGCCAGGCGGTCGGGATCGACCGGTTTGGTGATGAAATCATCCCCACCCAGGCGCATGGCATTCATTTGCTTGCCAAGGTTCCGCTCGGCGGACAGGAACACGATGGGAATGCCGGCATAGGTGGCCTGCTGGCGGATCACGGCGGCCAGTTCGAAGCCATTGCAGGCCCCGAGATAGAGGTCCATCAGGATAATGTCGGGCAGGAAATCCGTAAGTTCATCGAGTACCCGCAGGGGGGTGTCGAGACAACGTGGTTGCATGCCGGCCTGGCGTAGCAACAGGGCATAGTAGTCGGCCAGTGTGCTGCTGTCCTCGACGATCAGTACCCGGTAGGGCGCGCGTCCCGCCCGCGTCACGAGGCCGTCAATGGCATCAATCAGGGCCGTGGTGTCCAGAGGGCGCTGAAAAAAGGCGCTTCCGCCGAGGCGGACCGCCCGCAGCCGGGTGGCGAGATCTCCCTGCTGCGACAGGAACACCAGCGACATGTCCGGCTGGTCCGCTTGTGCAGATAGGGAGACGCCTGCATCCAGCAGATCGAGATCGATCAAGGCAAGGCCGCGTTCATCCGCTCTGAGCGCCTGCAGAGCCTGCCAGTTGGCAAGCGGCTCGATAGCATACCCAAAATAGGCCAGTTGCTGCCGCAGCTCCTGCATCTCCGGTGATGCTTGAGCCAACAGGTGGATGCGGGCCAGGGTGTCGCTGGCCGGGCTGGGGCTCTTGCCGGGAGGCAGCACTTCCATGGTGGTGGATGTCGCTTCGCTCTGATGCTCCAGAACGCCCAATAGCCGCCCGAGCCTTTCGACGGCGTTGCCGTCGGCTGACGAGGGTGAGGCGGTCAATTGCTGGATTGCCTGCTCCAGTTCACCGGCTGCCGTACTCAGCGCATGAAAGCCAAATGCACCGCCGGAACCATGCAGGCGATGCGCCAGGTGGTGCAATGCCTGCAAACCGTCACTGTCGGGCTCGGTAGCTGCCCTGGCCAGCGCAGCAGTCATCTGCTTCAGCTGTTCAGGCAACTGCTGCAGGAATCGGGCGCGCAGTATGGCAAGCTGGGCCTGGAAATCATCTTTCTGGTCTGTCAAGGCATGGTTTTTCCTGGCGGTTGCGGGAGAAGCTCTTGAAACAGGTACGGGCTGGCCATGGCGTGTCGCTCTGGGCATGTATGGCTATGTTTGCGCTGCCTGCCAGATCGCCCGGATCTGGTTGGAGATCTGCATGGGGTCAAAAGGCTTGGCCAGCACATCCAGGGCACCAAGGGACTTGTAGTGCAGGATCTCGGCTGGCTGCACCTTGGCGGTCATGAAGATGATCGGCACGCCGGTCAGCTCCGGCAACTCGCGCAATGCTTTCAAAGTGCTCGGGCCATCCATGTCCGGCATCATCACATCCAGCAGGATCAGGTCCGGCGCGAAGCCTGGCCCCTTTTCCAGCGCCTCGCGCCCGAGACTGCAGGTTGCCACGGTAAAGCCGCCCAGCGCCTCCAGCGCCAGCCGGGCTACGGCCTGGATATCCGGTTCATCCTCGATGTACAGAATCCGTTGCAGGGTTGTCTGACTCATGCAGTCTTCTCCGGAATTTCAGCAAGCATCGGTATTGCCTGGCGGTGCAACAGTTTGCGAATGCTGTCCAGCAGCAACTCATGCGAGGTGCGGCTCTTGATCAATAGTCCCGCGACCTGCTCACTGAGCTCGCGTGACAGTTCCTGCGAGGAGAACACCAGCACCGGCGTGAGCGGCTGGTATTGGCGCAGTTCCGCCAGCAGGTGAGAGCCGGGGTCGTCCGGCAGGCCCAGGTCGAGGATCACCAGATGATAACGCCGGGCGGCCATGGCCTGTCGCGCCTTGGCGGCGTCCCCGGCTGCAACGATTTCGGCATCATTGCCCAGCATGATGGCAATCAGCTGCCGGATGTCAGGATCATCCTCGACATGGAGAATACAGGGTTTTTCGGATGCACTGTACTTCAGAGCCTGATGCAGGCCATCCAGGAGCCTCTTTTGGTCGATGGGTTTGCTCAGCCAGTCGACGATGGCAAAGGCATCACCATTGAGTTCCTGCCTGCCTGCGGCGGCCTTCGCCGAAACGACCACGATCGGCAGGTGCCGCGTACTGGCCTGGGCACGTAGTTCCCGCAGGAAACTGATGCCATCCTGGTCAGGCAGCATGATGTCCAGGGTCATCGCCATGTATTTGCCTGTCGCAAGCTGTTGTTTCGCCTGGCTGGCCGAGAATGCCAGGTCGCAGGCAAAACCACCCTCGCGCAGCATCAGCGACAGCAGATGCGCTACATCCGGGTCATCCTCGCAGATCAGGATGCGCCCCAATTCCGGTCCGGCCCGCTCATGCAAGTGGTCCAGGCAGGGCAATTCGAGGTGGAAGCAGGCCCCGCCCTCGGGATGGTTGATGAAGCCGATCCTGCCCTGCATGGCTTGCGCCAGCGCCCTGCTGATGCTCAGGCCAAGGCCCGTGCCGCCCTTGCTGCGCGTGTCGGAGGCATCGGCCTGGGCAAATTTCTGGAAGATGCGCTCATGGAAGTTCTCGGGCACCCCAGGGCCTTGATCGCAAACCGTGATCCGTACCTGTCCCGCAACGGTTAGCTCGGTATGGACGCTGACCTGGCCGCCCTTGGGCGAGAACTTGGCTGCATTGGACAGGAGATTGGCCAGGATCTGCATCAAGCGGTCTGGATCGACGCGCACCTTGGTGTCCAGGAAGGATTCCTGCAGGACCAGCGTACAGTCAAAGGCACTGGCATAGCCGGCATTTTCCGTGACGGCCTGACGCAGGAGCGGCGCCAGCGGCAGCACCTGTGGTTGCAGTTCGAGCTTGCCCGACTCGATTTTCTCGATATCGAGAATGTCATTGATCAGATTGCTGAGTCGCTCACTGTTGCTGAGCGCGATCTTCACGAGCTGTTTGCTCTGCGCGGGGAGTTCGCCGGCCACCCCGCCGCTGAGCAAGCCCAGAGAACCGCGAATGGAGGTCAGAGGGGTGCGAAGTTCATGGCTCACCGTGGAAACGAATTCATTTTTCATGCGCTCCACCGCCTTGCGCTCGCTGATGTCGCGCATGATGCTGGTGAAATGCATCCCATCCGACGATTGCCAGTAGGTCAGCGACAGTTCCAGCGGAAACTCCTCTCCGGACTTGCGCAAACCCTCCAGTTCCACCTGCGTGCCCATGATGCGTCCCGGAGCACCAGCGGCGAATCGCTGCATATGGCCTTCGTGCTGCTCCTGGTAACGGGCGGGCATGAGCCGTGTGACGGACTGGCCGCGCATCTCTTCCGGGTCCTGACCGAACATCCGTCCGGCAGCAGCATTCATGTAGGTTATCCTGCCGTTGCTGTCGGCGGTCACGATGCCCTCGCGCGCGCTTTCCACCACGCTGCGGTAACGTTCCTCGCTTTGACGCAGTCGTTCATTGCTCTCGCTGGCCTGGCCCTCGGAGTGGACGATGGCTCTGAGCAGTGGCAGGGTCAGGCGACGCAGCAATAGGATGCCGCCCAGTACGATCGCCAGCAGCAGTGGTATGAGTAGCTGCATCTGCCGGCTGACGGGTGCATAGAGCTCAGCCTTGTCGATCTTGAGCACCATACCAAGCCCGCTGCTGCCAATGGGCGCGAAGGCGTCGATGACTTCATGGCGGCGGTAGTCCAGGGCCTGGATGACCGCCGCCCGTCCCTGAAATGCCTGAGTCATGGGTAGCTGCGTGCCACTGATGACATAGGGAGTGAGGGCGCCCTGCGGGCGGAAGCGGTGCGGCATGCACCGCATGTTTTGCGTATCAATCCGCCCCGCGATCAGACGTGGACCGCAGATGACCATTTCCCCGGTCCTGCCCAGCCCGAGATTGCTGGCAAACAGGCGGTTGATGGCGGGCAGCGGCATATCCATTGATACATGTCCCACGGAGCGCGCGCCATCGCGCAAGGGCAGGCGGAGGCGATAACGCCAGCCGTCCTGCCAGATCACCCACCGGCTTGCGGGCCCGCCAGGGGAATCGCGACTTCCTGTCCAGCTTCCCTGCTTTTACCCGCGCTTGCCAGCACTCGCCCCTGAGCATTCTCGAAGGCGAGGCTGCCAAAACCCGAGGGCAGGAAACTTTTTGCCGCCTGTTGCAGTTGCGCCCGTGCCGACCCATCACCCTGGGATGTAGAATCGATCAAGCGGGCCAGCACGGGCCGGCTGGCAATGATCGTAGCTGCCTGATGGGCCTGCTCCAGGGAATTTTCCACTACCTGTATGCGGCCCTGCAGGGACAGGGCCAGGGAGTTCTCCAGAGTCTGGCGGAAATGGCTGTCAAAGATCTTGAACACACCCAGACCGCTCAGCAGGGCAACCGCTGCCAATACCAGACCACCAATCAGGTTGATGCGCTGCTCCTCGGCTGGTTTGACCTGACTGGCGAAGCAGCCTCGTTGCAGGCAGGCAATATAGATGGCAGTGCTCGACAGCATGAATCCCAGCGCGGCCATGGCCGGCATCTGGCTATGCCGAAGGCTGTAAAGAAACTGCACATCAAGCAGGCGCCCGATCAGGGCAAAGCTGCCCAAGGCAAATACCGTGAAAAGCAGCATCTGCATCAGGATCTCGCCGCCCCGGGAATGGGTCCGGTCAAAACGCAGCAGCGCCAACCCACACAGGAGAAAAAGCAGTGCGGAATTCCAGGCCATTCGCCAGGGAGATTTTGGTAAGGCTTCCGTGCTGCTGGCAAGCAACTCGCTGAATCCCATGGCAAGCGTCAGCGCTACGGATAACATGATGGTAATGCTCAGCAGGGCACGCGCTTCACGCGCTCTGGGCTCGCCCTCTACAGGCAGGCGCAAGGCCAGGATTACCAGCACGAAATTGATTGCGCTGACCGGCGACACCTGCAATATCCCGGCCCAGGGTTGCCAGCCGAGCATCTGGCTGGCGTGAGCGGCGAGCACGGCAAGGGACAGCAGGGAAAGCAAGAGCAGGGATAACCGATAAAGTCTTGGCAAGTGTCAGTTCCGGGAAGCAGGAGAACTTCTATTGATAGTCGATCCTGGCAGGGATGCCAGTTGTGCAGTAGTCCCGGTCATCATCCGTGAGCAGTCAACGTCCGGTAGAGACCGGGCACTGTAGTGATAGAACCCGCTTCAGCAATCCTCTGCCAGTTCGGTGCCGCAATTCCAGCAGGAAGCAAAATTCCCAGGCACCATCTCGCCACACTTTTGGCAGCGGCGCTCGCATTGATTGCCAGCCTGCAGTTCCGCCTGGTATTCACCCAGTACCCGCAGCGCCAGATCCCAGTCATTATCCTCCAGGATCCAGACCTCGGGATAGATTTCCGTCACCGGCAGCGCGCCGGCCGCACTATGGGCATGGGCGTTGAAGACTTCAGCCCGCAGATGCGCCGCCTCCAGCCGATCGCGCAGGATCTGTGCCTCGAAGAGATTTGCCGCCTGATAGATCTTTCGCATATGCCCTCCCTGGCACATGAAAAAGGCGGTGTGCATGCACACACCGCCTTGCCTTCAGCGTGAGATCCCGTTCAGGCCGGGACCTTTTCCTTGTAGTCAAAGGCGATCCTGTCGTCTTTCAGATCCACCACCACCTCGCCGCCCTTGCTGAGTCTTCCAAACAGCAGTTCCTCGGCCATGGGCCGCTTGAGCTGTTCCTGGATCAGCCGCGCCATGGGCCGCGCGCCCATCTGGGCATCGTAGCCGTGCTCGGCCAGCCAGCGCCGGGCCGCCGGCGTGACAGTGATGACCACGCCCTTGTCCTGCAACTGCTCTTCCAGTTCCATCACGAACTTGTCCACCACATGGGCGACGACCTCGGACGAGAGCGGCGCGAAGGGGATCACCGCATCCAGCCGGTTGCGGAACTCCGGCGTGAAGGTGCGCTTGATCGCCTCGACATCATCCCCGCTACGGGTCGCGCCATGCCCGGTGAAGCCCATCACCGGCTTGGAGAGCTCGGAAGCGCCGGCGTTGGTGGTCATGATCAATACCACATTGCGGAAGTCGGCCTGCCGGCCGTTGTTGTCGGTCAGCTTACCGTGGTCCATCACCTGCAGCAGGATGTTGAAGACATCCGGATGCGCCTTCTCGATCTCGTCGAGCAGCAGCACCGCATGCGGGTGCTTGACCACGGCCTCGGTCAGCAGCCCGGCCTGATCAAAGCCGACATATCCCGGCGGGGCGCCGATCAGGCGCGACACCGTGTGCCGCTCCATGTACTCGCTCATGTCGAAGCGGATCAGTTCCACCCCAAGCGTCTGCGCCAACTGGCGGGTCAGTTCGGTCTTGCCGACCCCGGTCGGACCCGAGAACAGGAAGGAGCCGATCGGCTTTTCCGGATGCCCAAGACCCGCGCGCGACAGCTTGATGGCCGAAGCGAGCTGTTCGATGGCGGCATCCTGACCGAAGATGGTCAGCTTGAGGTCCCGCTCCAGATTGCGCAGTGACTCCTTGTCGGAGCTCGACACGCTCTTGGGCGGGATGCGCGCAATCTTGGCGACGATATCCTCGATATCCCGGGTGCCGATCACCTGCTTGCGCCTGGACTTCGGCGCCAGGGTCATGGCGGCGCCCACCTCGTCGATGACGTCGATGGCCTTGTCCGGCAGGAAGCGGTCATGGATGTGGCGCACCGAGAGCTCCACCGCCGAGCGCAGTGCTTCCTGGGTATAACGCACCCCATGATGCTGTTCGAAGCTGGATTTCAGCCCACGCAGGATCTTCACCGATTCCTCCACCGAGGGCTCGTGCACGTCGATCTTCTGGAAGCGCCGCGACAGGGCCCGGTCCTTCTCGAAGTACTGGCGGTATTCCTGATAGGTGGTCGCGCCAATGCACTTGAGTTCACCCGAGGCCAGCGCGGGCTTGAGCAGGTTCGAGGCGTCCATTGCGCCGCCGGAGGCCGCGCCGGCACCGATGATGGTATGGATCTCATCGATGAACAGCACCGCCTTGGGTTGCTTCTTGAGTGCCTTCAAAACCGCCTTGAGCCGTTCCTCGAAGTCGCCACGATAGCGCGAGCCGGCAATCAGGGCGCCCATGTCCAGTGAATAGACCGTGGCCCCATGCAACTGCTCGGGTACCTCGCCGGCCACGATGCGCCGCGCCAGACCCTCGACGATGGCGGTCTTGCCGACACCGGGCTCGCCGACATAGATCGGGTTGTTCTTGCGCCGGCGCACCAGGATCTGGATGGTGCGGGTGAGCTCATGCTCGCGTCCGATCAAGGGGTCGAGCTTGCCGGCCCGGGCCCGGGCCGTCAGATTCACCGTGAAGTTGACCAGCGGATCCTTGGAGTCCTCGGTTTCAGCATGCTCGGTGGCAGTTTCCTCGGGCTCCGCGGCCTTCTTGCGGATGCCATGCGAGAGAAAATTCACCACATCCAGCCGGGTGACCTCGGCCTTCTGCAGGAAATACACCGCATGGGATTCGCGCTCCGAAAAGAGCGCCACCAGGATATTGGCCCCGGTGACCTCATCCTTGCCCGAGGACTGCACATGATAGAGCGCACGCTGCAGGACCCGCTGGAAACCGATGCTGGGCTGGGTCTTGACCGTGTTCTCCGGACCAATGGGCCGGATGCTTTCATTGAGAAACTGGGCGATGTCATGACGCAAAGCGCTAAGGTCCGCCCCACAGGCTTCCAGCACCTCGGATGCGTGCGGATTGTCCAGAAGGGCGAGCAGAAGGTGCTCCACGCTGGCAAATTCATGGCCGCGGCTACGGGCGGCCTGGAGCGCCTGATTGAATGTCTGTTCGAGCGCCTTGTCAATCATCGGAATTTACTCCTTTTCCATGATGCACTGCAGCGGGTGCTCATTCCGGCGGGCGGCCTCGGTTACCTGGGCGACCTTGGACTCGGCAATGTCATAGGGATAGACCCCGCAGATTCCCTGGCCACGCTGATGAACGTGCAGCATGATCCGGGTAGCCTCCATCCGTGACTTCTGGAAGAACTCTTCCAGAATATAGACCACGAAGTCCATGGGCGTGTAGTCGTCATTTAGGAGGACAACCTTGTACATGCTGGGCTTTTTGAGCTCAGGCTTGTGTTCCAGAACTGTGCTGTGTCTTGGGCCGCGTGTGCTCATGGATTGTTCAAGAGATTATTTCATCTGCAAGCGCAAGGCTTACGGATCTTAGATTGGGATTGTGGGCGAAAATTCCAATAGCGGCCAAGGACCTCAGGACAGGACGGTACTTGTCCGGGCTGACCGAAACTGATCAGAAAGATCATTTGACCGCAGGCGCGTGGGTCAAGCAGGACCCGTAAATGATGTTACGCCTGCGGCAACGGGAAATCCACTGCCGAAAGGTGGGGGTTCAGCCGTTGGCGACCTGGGCGCCAGGCATCTGCTCGTCCTGCAGGTCCGCCACGGCACAGCTTTCCAGGACCTTGAGATTATTGTCCCGGATGAAATCCATGATCTGCTTGAAAGCCTTGGGGTTGACCTCCCTGAGCTGGGGATCGATGCGGATGGCGGCATTGCCCTCGATCAGGAGGGGTTCCACATAGGGCGAGTAATGGATCCGGTGGTCAGCGCCGACCCAGCACACCGATTCCGACAGACGTTCCGCCCAGTCGCTGGGGCGAAACTTCTTGCCGGCGTTAGTGACGCCGTTGACGAGGATCTTGCAATTTCTTTCAATCATCGAAGTGTTTGACCTCAAATAAACCTACCGCGCACTGAGATCCATGAGGGCCATTTTGGTTCCCGGAAGGCGCGGGGTTTTCGGGAATGGCCCTGAAATCAGCTGCTGACTGTGGTCGCTCGAGGCCCTGCTGGAACAGGATTAGCGCTTTGCCTCGATTTTAGCCTGTGCCCGGCGCGCTTCCACATACTTTTGGATCTCCTGCTGCTGCAGCTCGCCGCGCAGACGCTCCTTGACCGCATCGAAACTGGGCGGGTTGATCTTGCGGGTTTCTTCCAGCTGGATGATGTGATTGCCAAACTCGGTCTTCACCGGGCCGACCAGCGCGCCCTTTTTGGCACCCATTACCGCGTCTGCGAAGGGTTTTACCATCATGCCGGGCACGAACCAGCCGAGTTCGCCGCCCTTCTGGGCGCTACCCTTGTCGATGGACTTGGACTTGGCCAGCTTGGCGAAATCACCACCATTGCGCAGTTGTGTCATGATACTGTTCGCTTCGGCATCGGAACGCACCAGGATGTGCCGGGCACGGTATTCCTGGCTACCGAGTGACTTGATGAATTCCTGGTAGGCGCTCTTTAATTCGGCATCCGTCACCGGATGCTTTGACAGATAGTCTTCGATCGCGGCATTGGCAAGTACCTGCCGGTTGGCCAGGGCCAGGCGGGCCTGTACCTGCGGGTTCTTGTCTAGATTCTTGCTGCGCGCATCCTGGGCCAGCAGTTCCTGTGCCACCAGGCTGTCCACCACCTGCTCGGCGGCTTGCGGTGAGCGCGCCAGGGCCGGATTGCTGCCCATGACGGCCTGCACTTGGTTCTGGTCGATGGTGGTCCCGTTCACCACGGCGGAAGGGGCGGCCTGCAAGGGCAGGCTGAACGTGGCGAAAGTGGCCAGGGCAAGGATGGAACGCTTTTTCATGGCGAAACCTTATGTCGAGAGTTGGCGGATATTATCCATAAACGCGCGGGATGTAAAAGCCACGCATGTCAATAACATGTAAAGGATTGTCGGCGATGCGGTTGACCGGGGGGCCTCCTGCTCTGAGCCGCAGCTCAGGCTGGACGCATCAGCGAGCGCTCGACGCTGTCGCGCCGTTGCGGACCTTCCAGGAGGTCCACGAGGGTGAGGGCGAAGTCCATGGCCGTGCCAGGGCCCCGCGAGGTGATGATGCTGCCATCCACAACCACGCTGTCCTCACGGTATTCCAGGTCGGTGCGCGTGGCATCGATGGCCCCGGGAAAGCTGGTCGCGCGCTTGCCTGTCAGCAAGCCGACATCGGCGAGGATTCCTGGTGCCGCGCAGATCGCCGCCACGAACTCGCCCTGGTCCTGGCGCTGCAGGAGCAGCTTGCGGATGCGTGGATCGGCCTGCAGGTTGCGCGTGCCGGGCTGGCCGCCGGGCAGGACGAGCAAGTCGAATTTCTGTGCCAGCACTTCGTCGAGCTGGCTATCCGGCAGCACGCGCGTACCCCGCGCGCCCGTTACCGGCCCGGCCTGCAGGCCGGCGGTGACCATCTCGATCCCGGCACGTCGCAGGATGTCGATGATGGTCACGGCTTCGAGATCCTCGAAGCCCTCGGCCAAGGGTAGCAGTACGCGTGTCATCCCGGCGCCCTTACTGGCCCGCAGCCCTGGGCAGCAGCAGCATGGACAGGGACTCCGGTGCCTTGGCGGGCTTGCCCTTGTCGCTGACATAGGTCGCCGTGCCCTTGAGCATGTTGAGGGCCTGGCGCAGCTGGAAGTCCTTGACCAGGTCCGGTTTGCTGTTGCTGGCCTGCGGCAGTTCGGGCTCCTTGGCCTTGGCCTCGGGCGACGGCAGTTCCGAAGGCAGCGGCTGGATCATCAGGCGTGATTTCTCCTTGATCGGGCCATCCACCTGCATGACATCCTTATCCTCACTGTCGGTGACCAGATGCTGGCTCAGGTCCGCCTCGCGCAGCAGGTCCGCGGCGCTCTCCTGGTTCGCTGCTTCCTCCAGGGTGGGGATCTCCACGTCGGGCACGATGCCCCGGGCCTGGATCGAGCGGCCCTTGGGGGTGTAGTAGAGGGCGGTGGTCAGCTTCAGGGCCGCGCCATTGGCCATGGGCAGCACCGACTGCACCGATCCCTTGCCGAAGGTCTGCATGCCCGCAATCACGGCGCGCGTATCGTCCTGCAGGGCCCCGGCAACGATTTCGGAAGCGGATGCCGAACCCTCATTGACCAGCACCACGATGGGGGTGCCCTTGAGCAGGGCCGAGGGGCTGGCCTTGAACTGCATGTCGCTGTCGGCCACGCGGCCCTTGGTGTAAACGATCAGGCCCTTGTCGAGGAAGAGATCGGCCACCTCGACCGCGCCATTGAGCACGCCGCCGGGATTGTTGCGCAGATCGAGCACCAGGCCTTCGAGCTTGCCACCATTCTTTTTGACCAGGTCCTGCACGGCAATCCGTACGTCATGGCCGGTCTGCTGCTGGAACTGGGTGATGCGGACATAGCCGTAGCCGGGCGCAAGGCTGCTGCTCTTGACGCTCTGAACCCGGATCTGGTCGCGCACCATGTTGAAGGTCAGCGGCTTGGCCTGGCCCTCGCGCAACACCGTCAGGCTGATCTTGGATCCCGGTTCTCCGCGCATCTTGTCCACGGCCTGTTGCAGGGTCAGGCCCTTCACCATGGTATTGTCGATCTTGATGATGAGGTCTCCGGCATGCAGGCCGGCGCGGGCCGCGGGCGTATCATCGATGGGGGCAACCACCTTGACGAAGCCGCGCTCGGCGGTCACCTCGATGCCCAGACCGCCGAACTTGCCGTCGGTGACGATCTGGATTTCCTTGAACATGTCGGGCGTGAGATAGCCGGAGTGGGGATCGAGGCTCTCGACCATGCCGTTGATGGCCCCCTCCATCAGCTTCTTGTCCCCGACCGGCTTGACGTAATCGGTCTTGATCTTGCCAAAGATCTCACTGAAAGTGCGGATATCCTCCAGCGGAATCCCGGTATCCTGGCTCGACTTGTCGGCCTGTACCCCGATGGCCATGGACAGGCCGGTACCGATGACGATGCCGAGCGCGACGCTGGAAAGGGTTTTCGCGCGGGGAAAGCGGATGGACATAATGATTCTCCGATGTAGATTAAGTGCCGGAAAGCGGGGTCAAGGCTGTCTCGCATCATGCTAGCGTGACCGCAGATAGCTCTGAGGATTGACAGGCCGGCCGTTTTTCCGCAATTCAAAATATAGTCCTGATTCTTCCTGATCAGGATCTTGTCCGACAGAGGCAATCTGTTCACCTGCCGCTACGCGCTGACCGGTCTCCCGGAGCATACCCCGAATATGGCTGTAAAGGGAGAGCAGGCCATTGTCATGATCCAGGATCATGATCTGGCCATACCCCCGGAGCGAGCCGGCATAGACTACCCTTCCAGGTGCTATGGCGCGTACCGGGCTTCCGGCGGAGCTGCCGAACACCACGCCCTGCCAGCGCATCCCACCATTCATGCGCGGTGAACCAAAGCGGACCAGAATTGGACCACCAACAGGTGGGGAAAGTTGCGCCAGGGCAACAGCGGTCTTGGCCGGGCGCCGGCTTTCACTTCGCGCCTGCGTGCTGGTCTGGTGCTTTTTCGCGGCCTCGGCACGCAGCCGGGCCTGTTCCTGGGCCTTGATCCGGGCGCGGCGGGTAGCCTCGATTTTCGCCCGCTTGGCGGCCTGGGCAGCCAGCCGCTTGAGCAGGTGGTCCAGGTTTCTGGCATCCTTTTGCAAGCGGGTCAGGCGCTTTTCCTGTCCGGCAAGGGTCTTCTGCACTTCCAGGGCCAATTTCTGGCGCGCCTGCCGACCTTCCTCGAGCGCTGTCTGCTGGGTGGCGATCTGCCTCGTGTTCTCCTGCAGGCTGGCCTGGGCCCGGGCCAGTTCGGTGGATTTGCTGGCCACGGCCTGGGACGTGTTCCGGATGCTGTCGATCTGGTCCAGGCGCGCCTGGTTCAGGCGCCGGAAATACTCCATGCCGCGACTGGGCTCGGCCGGGTTTTTCTGGTTCAGCCAGAGCTGCAACAGGCTCTGTGGGCCCTGCATGTAGGCGGCACGCAGCTGCTTGCTCAGCAGCTTGCGCTGTTGGGCGAGCGACTGCGCCAGGTCGCGGCTCTGGCCCTGGAGTTGCTGCAGGCCCTGCTGCAGGACTGCCTGTCTGGTCTGCAATTGTTGCAGCTTTTCGCCCTGAGTCCGGATCTCCTGATCGAGCCGGCGCAGGTCCGCCTCGATTTCAGCCTTGCTGCGCCGGGTTTTCTTTACCGTCTGGCGCAGGTCGCCGATTTCCTTGTGCAGCTTCTTGAGCTTGTGCTGCTGGGTCTCTTGGGCGGTGCGGGCCTGCGCCTGTGGCGGCAGCCCGGTGATCAGGCCTGCGAAACCGATCAGGCACACCAGGACAAGGCGCTGCCATTTTTTCAAGGGCGGATCAGCCGTCGTTCAGCTGCACCAGGGAGCGTCCGCTCATCTCCGGCGGGATGGCTAGCCCACGCAGGTAGAGCATGGTCGGGCTGACGTCTTCGAGCGCACCGCCGGCCGCTACCTTGCCGGGCCGCCCGATGTAAACAAAGGGCACCAGGTTGCAGGTATGCGCCGTATGCGCCTGGCCCGTGGCAGGATCCGCCATCTGTTCGGCGTTGCCGTGATCGGCGGTGATCAGCACTTCGCCGCCCACGGCGCGGGCGGCCTCGACCACGCGGCCAAGACACTGGTCCAGGGTCTCGATGGCCTTCACCGCCGCCGGGAAGTTGCCGGTGTGGCCGACCATGTCGGGGTTGGCATAGTTGCAGATGATGAAGTCATATTGGCCACTGTGAATGCGCGCCACCAGTTCATCCGTGAGCTCGGGCGCGCTCATCTCGGGCTTTTCGTCGTAGGTCGCCACCTTGGGCGAGGGAATGAGCACGCGATCCTCGCCGGGAAAGGGCTGTTCCTCGCCGCCGTTGAAAAAGAAGGTGACATGGGCGTATTTCTCGGTTTCGGCAATGCGCAACTGGCGCAGACCGAGCTTCGAGACATATTCACCAAAGCCATTGTGCAGTCTGGTCGAGGGAAAGGCGACCGGGATATCGTATGCCTCATTGTATTCGGTCAGGGAGACGAAGGCGGCCAGTTGGGGCCAGACCTTGCGCTCGAAACCCTTGAACTCGCGGTTGATGAAGGCCTCGGTCAGTTCGCGGGCGCGGTCGGCACGGTAGTTCATGAAGATGACCGTATCGCCACCCTCGACGCAGGCCGCCGCACCGCCGTTCGGGCGGATGCTGGTCGGCTGCACGAATTCATCGCTCTCTTCGCGTGCGTAGGCGGCTTCCAGCGCCGCTTCTGGGCTGGCGGCAACCTGTCCTTTGCCCTGGGTGAGCAGGTCATAGGCAGCCTGCACGCGGTCCCAGCGCCTGTCTCGATCCAGGGCATAGAAGCGTCCGATCAGGGATGCGGTCTGGCCGGCGCCCAGCACGCCGAGCTTGTATTCGAGCATGTCGATGTAGCGTTTGGCGCTCTTGGGCGGGGTATCGCGGCCGTCGAGGAAGGCGTGCACATAGACGTGTTGCGCGCCCCGGCGCACTGCCATTTCCAGCATGGCGAGGATGTGCTCGATATGGCTATGCACGCCGCCGTCCGAAAGCAGACCGATGATATGCACGGCCTTGCCCTGCCGGCTCGCGGCATCCACGGCTTGGGTCAGCGCCGGATTCTCGTGGAAGCTGCCATCCTCGATCGAGCGATTGATGCGGGTGTATTCCTGATAGACGATGCGGCCGGCCCCAAGGTTGAGGTGGCCAACCTCGCTGTTGCCCATTTGGGCCGAGGGCAGACCGACGGCAGTGGCGGAGGCCTGGATCAGGGTATGCGGGCAACTTGCCCAGAGGCTGTCCCAGACGGGCTTGCGGGCGGCGAGAATGGCGTTGTCGTCACCATCCTCCCGGTATCCCCAGCCGTCCAGAATGAGAAGAACCACAGGGCGCGGCACAATAGACATGTCATCTCCGGTAAATCACTCAGGCAAGCGGCCTGGAAAGATTCGAAAAGTGCAATAATGCAGGATCTGCCCACCCTGAGGGTAGGGGCAAGGCTGAAACTTGGCATTCTGGACTTTCCAGCCGACTGGCGAAACATTAAAATTCATATATTCTTATCTACCGGAAAAGTATCAATTTCGACCGGGCTGGATTTCAACGTGAACGGAGTTCCCATGGAAGAGCTGTTGCAACGAGAGGAAGACATAGAACTGGCATCGCGGTCACTCAAGGCGATGGCCCATCCCCTGCGGCTGAAAGTTCTCTGCATTTTAGGGGGTGATGAGCTGAGCGTGCAAGAGATCGTGGATGCGGTCGGCACCTCGCAAAGCAATATTTCCCAGCATCTGGCCATTCTGCGCGACAAGTCCATCCTTAAGTCCCGTAAGGATGCCAATAAAGTTTACTATAGTATCAATGATCCTCGCACGCTTCGGCTGATTTCGATGATGCAACAGGTGTTCTGTTCCTGCGAGAAATAATGTTGTCCTGAGTCATGCCCCCCATGGGGCATGCAGCGATTTGCGCCGGTCCCGATATTTGGTATATTATCGTATTCTAATATGCGAACGCGGGGCGTGCCGTTCTGATCCCGCGCATCTTTACCAACACGCTGTGGGAGGGGGAAATGGCGGAGCAGCATGCATGTCTTGCCGGGCAGTCCCGGCCTGCCGTCCGGTTGCTGGCATTGGTGCTGGGCTTGCTGCCTGGCACGAGCCTGGCCCTGGACTTTCGGGAAAGTGTGGAACTGGCCTTGCGCCAGAATCCGGACATGCAGGTCAGCCAGGCCCAGCTTGCCCAGGCCGAGGCGGGCTTGCACCAGGCCCAGGCGAGGCGCTATCCGAGCCTGTCGGCTTCCCTGACCGGCACCTATACCAATGACGCCCTGAACGCCTTCGGGCTCAAGCTTTCCCAGCGCAATGCCACCTTCAATGACTTTGGCGCGGGTGAGTTCAATGGTCCCGGTAGCCTCTCCGTGGCACCCGGCAATCTCAATCATCCTGGCGGCACCGGCAACCTCGATACCCGCTTCGAGCTGAACATTCCCATCTATAACGGCGGCCAGATCCGCGGCTTCATCGAGCAGGCGCGCGCCCAGCTCCGGGCCGCGCAGCAGGGCGACGTAGCGGCGCGCCAGCAACTGATCTTCAATGTGGCCCAGGCCTATCAGGGCGTGCATGCCGCCCGGTCTTTCGTCGGCGTGGCTGCACAGGGCGTACAGGCGGCTGAGGCCTACGTGAAAACCAATGAAAGCATGCTGCGCCAGGGGATGATCGTGCGCAGCGATCTGCTGTCGGCGCAGGTGCGCCTGGAGGACGCGCGGATTCAACTGGAACAGGCCCGCAATGCCGAGGCGGCGGCCATGGATCAGCTGCACCTGTTGATTGGAATGCCCCTGGACGTACCGCTGACGCTTGGCCCGGACGCCGAGATCGCGGCTCCCGCCGGGAGCCTTGCGGATCTGCAGGCCGGTGCGGTAGCTGGCAATCCGCAGATCCAGGCCATGCGCCAGCAACTGGCAGCGGCCCAGGCCGGCATGCGGACGGCGCGCGCGGCCTATTATCCCCATCTCAACGCCATGGCCCGGCAGGACTGGAACAGCGGCGAACTCAGCCTGGGCGCGCCGTCCTATACCGTGGCCGGGGTGCTGTCCTGGCAGCTCTTTGATTTTGGCGCTAGCCGTGCCGGGGTGGCGCAGGCGGAAGCGAAACGCATGGAATTGCAGGCGCGCCTGCGCCAGGCGGAGGATGGCATCCGTCTCAAGGTGGCCGATGCCTGGCGCAAGGTGCGGGAAGCGGAGCGGCGCATCACCTTGCGCCGTCAGGCGCTGGTGCAGGCCGAGGAGGCGCAGCGACTGGTGGACAGGCGTTATCGCAATGGTGTGACGACCATGGTGGAAGTACTCGGCAACCAGGCGCAACTGGACAAGGCCCGGGCGGACCTGGTGCAGGCCCGCTACGATCAGGTGATTCAACGGGCGGTCCTGCGCCTGGCGACGGGATCGCTGGTCCCGGAATCATTTTAGCTTGCGCATGTGACTGTCGGACAAGGAGGAATAATGATAATGAACAAGGCCTGCCGTCGCATGCTGCCGGCACTTGTGTTCGGTGCGCTGCTGGCCCTGAGCGCCTGCGGCAGGGAGGAGCCGGCCAGCCGCGCGCCAGCCGCGCAAGCGCCTGCGGTAAGCGCCGAGATCATGCCGGTGGCCGCCACGCAGATTCAGCAGCTCAGCGAAGTGCCAGGGACGGTGATCGCTGAGGATCAGGTACAGGTTTCCTCGCGGTTGATGGGCTATATCCGCGATATCACGGTGCATGAGGGCGACCCGGTGCGCAAGGGGCAGCTGCTGTTCAGCATCGATCCGACCGATGTCCAGGCGCAGATCGGACAGGCGCGTGCCGGAATGGCCCAAGCCGAGGCTGGTCTGGCCGCCGCGAAACTACAGTTCGAGCGTTCCAGCGCCCTGCTGCGGGACGAGTCGATACCGCGGGTGCAGTACGATCAGGCCAAAACCCAGCTCGAGGTGGCGCGCGCTCAGATGGCCCAGGCGCGAGCCGCCATGCAGGCCGCCAACGCTCAGCTCAAGTACGTCCGGGTCGGTGCCCCCATCACCGGGGTGGTCACCCAGAAGCTGGCCAGTGCCGGTGATCTCGCCGCGCCGGGCAAGCCGGTGCTGGTCATCGAGAACCCCGACCGGCTGCAGGTGCAGGTGGCCCTGAGTGAATCCCTGCTGGCCGGGCTGAAACCCAATGATCCGGTACAGGTCCGGCTGGAAGGCGGGAACCAGGCGTTGACGGGGCAGGTGCTGCGCATCCTGCCCTCGGCAGACCCCACCACCCATTCCTATACCGTCAAGATCGGCCTGCCGGCGGGAACCGATCTGCGCAGCGGCAGCTATGTGCGGGTGGCCATTCCGCAGGGCACGCGGATCGGCGTGCGCGTTCCACAGTCGGCCCTCGTTGAACGTGCCGACATCACGGGCGTGTTCGTGGTGGATCAGCAGGGGGTGGCGCATCTGCGCATGGTGCGGACCGGGCAGGTGAGCGATGGCGCAGTGGAGATCCTGTCAGGCCTGAATCCGGGCGAGCGGATCGTCCGCAGCAACACGGCCACCCTGCAATCGGGCGATCGCATCGATGGGGGCGGGCATGGCTGAGCACGGCCCTTCTGGCGAGAAGCTGAACATCGCCGGCAAGCTCGCCGGCCTGTTCATGAAGTCCAAGATCACGGCGATGCTGATGTTGAGCATCACCCTGATCGGCGTGATGGCGCTGTTTGTCACGCCGCGCGAATACAATCCGCAGATCGTGGTGCCGGCGGCCAATATCATCGTCGCCCGTCCCGGCGCCGATCCCACGGAAGTGGCCAACATGGTGGTCAAGCCCCTGGAAGCCATCATGAACGCCATGTCCGGGGTGGATCACACCTTCGGCTATGCCGTGAACGACATGGGCGTGGTGACGGTGCAGTTCAAGGTGGGCGAGGATCAGGAGCGCAGTCTGGTCAAGCTCTATAACCAGCTCATGCAGAACCTCGACCGTATGCCGCCGGGCACCCAAGAGCCCCTGGTCAAGCCCATCAATGCCGATGACGTGCCGGTCATGGCGATTACCTTCGCCTCCCGGCAGTTTTCGGATGCCGAGCTGCGCGGCGTGGTGGAGCGGGTGCTGGAGCAGTTGCGCAATGTGCCCGGCGTGTCCTTCACCCAGATCGTCGGCGGCCGGCAACGCGCCGTCAATGTCTGGCTCGACCCGCAGCGCCTGACCGCCATGGGCCTGTCCCTGGACCAGGTCGACAGGATGCTGCAGGCGGCCAATGTCAGCCTGCCGGCCGGGGAGCTGAGCGGCGGCAATGTCAATGCCCCCTTGCGGGTGTCGGGCTATCTCGGGAATGCCGAGGAGATCGGCAAGGTGCTGGTGGGCGCGCCGCAGGGCCGGCCCATCTATCTCAAGGATGTCGCCCGCATCGAAGAGGGGCCGGGCGAACTGGAGCAGCTTTCCCGCTTCGCCTTTGGCCCGGCGGCGCAGGCCCGGCAGGCCCGGGGTGACATGGCGGCCGTGACCGTGGCCCTGGCGAAAAAGCCGGGCACCAATGCCGTAGTCGTGACCCGCGCGGTGCGGGAGCGGTTGGCCAGCCTCGAGCGCACGGTCATTCCCGAGGGCATCACTGCGGTGGTGACCCGCGATGATGGCGAGCGCGCCAATGATGCCGTCAATACCCTGGTGGAGCACCTCGGGATTGCCATCGGTTCGGTGGTGCTGATCCTGGTGCTGTTTCTGGGCTGGCGCGAGGCGGCCATCGTCACCCTCACGGTACCCCTGATTCTTTTCGTGGTGCTGGCAGTGGGACTGATGGCTGGCCAGACCATCAATCGCATCACCCTGTTCGCCCTGATCCTGTCACTGGGCCTGCTGGTGGATGCCGCCATCGTGGTGATCGAGAACATCCATCGTCATCTGCACCAGGGCGCGCCGCGGCCCTTTGATGCCGTGCTGGTGGATGCCACCAACGAGATCGGCAACCCCACCAATATCGCCACCATTGCCGTCATCGTGGCCTTCATCCCGATGGCCTTCGTCACCGGCATGATGGGGCCTTTCATGCGCCCCATTCCCTTCAATGTGCCGGTAGCGATGATCGCTTCCCTGCTGATCGCCTACATGGTCGTGCCCTGGGCCGCCTGGCGCTGGTTGTCGCGCAAGGCCGCCAAGCAGGCTTTGCGTAACAGGGAGAGCCTGGCAGAGCAGGGGCAGAACCATCAGGACTTCCTGCACCGGGGCTATGTCGCCGTCATTACGCCACTGCTGCGTAACGGGTTGGTGCGCAGCGTATTCCTGCTGACGGTGGTGCTGTTGCTGCTGCTGGTGATGCTGCAGCCGGCCTGGCAGTTCATTCGCCCGCAGGGCATGAACGGTCCGCTGAGCCCACTCGGGGTGGAACTGAAGATGCTCCCCAACGACGATGTCGACACCTTCCTGGTCGAGGTCGATACGCCGGCCGGCACGAGCCTGATCAGCACCGGCGAGGTGACGCAGGCCGTGGCGGATGTGATCGGTCGCCAGTCGCTGGTGACCAATTATCAGACCTTTCTCGGCATTCCCGCGCCGGTGGATTTCGCCGCACTGGTGCGCGGGGATCTGATGAAGCGGGGCAGCAATCTGGCGCAGATCCGCGTGAACCTGGTGGACAAGCATGATCGCTCGACCAGTTCGCACGAGATCGTGCGGTCCCTGGACCGGGACCTCGCGCCCCTGCGCAAACGTTTCCCGCAAGCCCGCATCAAGCTCTATGAGCAGCCACCCGGGCCGCCGGTGCAGGCGCAGATCCTGGCCCAGCTCTACGGGCCGGACTATGAGCGCCTGCGGGCATCAGCCACCGACGTCAGTGCGGCCTTCGAGCGGATCTACGGCATGGTGAATGTCGATGACTCGGTGACGGCCAATCTTGCCAGTTACACCCTCCATGTGGATCGGCAGAAGGCGGCACTCGCCGGGGTGGCGCCAGCCCAGGTGGCCAAGCTCCTGCATGACTACGTGTCGGGCTTTTCCATGGGCACCCTGCATGTGGCCGAGGCCCGCGAGCCGATCGATATCATCGTGCGGCTACCGCGCGAGAGCCGGGCCACACCGGCCCAGATCCTGTCGCTCTATGTCACCAATGCCATGGGCAAGCCGGTGGCGCTGAGTGCCATAGCGCGGATTTCCCCCAGCCTGAGCGCAAAGCCCATCTATTTCCGCGACCAGAATCCGGTGGTCTTCGTCAGTGGCGAGCTGCTGCGTTCCAGCCCGGTCTATGCCGTGCTCTCGCTGGATCAGATGCTCGATGGCCGCCGTCTGCCGCACAGTGGCGTCAGCTTCGAGACCGGCAATCTCGGCTTCAATGAGGTCAGCCCCGAAGCCTTCATGGGCTACAAGCTGCTCTGGGGCGGCGAGATGCGCCTGACCCTGGACGTGTTCCGCGATCTCGGCAGCGCCTTCATGGTGGCCCTGGTCTTCATCTATCTGGTGCTGGTGGCCTATTACAAGTCCTTCATGCTGCCTGTCATCGTCATGGGCGCCATCCCGCTGACCCTGATCGGCGTGTTTCCGGGCCACTGGATCACGCAGCAGGCCTTCACCGCCACCTCGATGATCGGGGTCATCGCCCTGGCGGGCATCGTGGTGCGCAATTCATTGCTGCTGATCGACTTCGTCCTCGACTATCGGGCGCGTGGCTATGCCCTGGAGGATGCCGTGATCGAGGCCGGCGCTGTGCGTTTCCGGCCGATCCTGCTGACGGCACTCGCCATCATCCTGGGCTCGGCCATCATGATCACCGATCCCGTGTTCGGGGGGCTGGCCGTGTCCCTGATCTTTGGCACCTTCGCCTCCACGGCCCTGACCCTGCTGGTGATTCCGCTGGCCTATTTCCTCTGGCAGCGGCGTCTGGGGGATGGGCGGCGAGCGGATGCGTGATTTTGGACAGTATTGCAGCGGCATTGTAGTATGATCAGGACCAATGATGGGCCCGGCATCCGCCGGCAGGCTGCGATAGGAGAAGGTCTTGCGTGATTTTGTAACCCAGAATGCGTTTTTGTTGCTGGCGCTGGTTTTCGTCGTGTTCATGCTGGCCCGGGGCAGCATCCGCAAGCGCCTGTCCGGCTTTGACGAGGTGGATCCCGGCCAGGCGACCCAGCTCATCAACCGCGAGGATGCCATCGTGGTCGACGTGCGCGAGCCCCAGGAATGGTCTCAGGGCCACATTCCCGGCGCGCGCCACATCCCGCTTGGCCAACTTCCCAAGCGTCTGAATGAGCTCGAAAAGTACAAGGATCGGCCCATCATCACCCAGTGCCGCAGCGGTATGCGTTCCGCAACGGCGGCCAGTACCTTGAAAAAGGCCGGTTTCACAAAAATATACAATCTCAAGGGCGGGATCACGGCCTGGAAGGGCGCGGGTCTGCCGCTCGATCGCAAATAGACGAGGATCCTATGGCCCAGGTGGTCATGTATGTGACAGGCATCTGCCCGTATTGCCATATGGCGGAATCCCTCTTGCGGCGCAAGGGTGTCAGCGTCCACAAAGTCCGGGTGGATCTCGATCCCTCGGAGCGCATGGTGATGCTCGATCGCAGCAATGGCCGCCGTACCGTGCCGCAGATCTTCATCGGTGACTTTCATGTCGGTGGCTTCGATGATCTGGCCGCCCTCGATCGCGCCGGCCAGCTCGATCCACTGCTGACCCAGCCCTGAAAGCCCCCCGTGCCGGGGTGGAATCAAATCCCATCCAGGAGGCCTGCATGTCCGATGTCCATGTCGTCTGTTCTTCCTGTCATGCCGTCAATCGCCTGCCGTCCGCGCGCCTGCGTGAGAATCCGCGTTGTGGCAAGTGCCACGCCCATCTCTTCGATGGTGATCCCGTCGAGCTCACGGCCGCCACCTTCAGCAAGCACATCGAGAAAAATGACCTGCCGGTGGTGGTGGATTTCTGGGCGCCCTGGTGCGGGCCCTGCCGCATGATGGCACCCCAGTTCAAGCAGGCCAGCGAGGACATGGCCGGGCGGGTGGTGTTCGCCAAGGTCAATACCGAGGCCGAGCAGCAGCTTGCAGCGCAGTTCGGTATCCGCTCCATTCCCACGCTGGCGCTGTTTCAGGGCGGGCGCGAAGTGGCCCGCATGAGTGGCGCGCTCGGTAAAAATGACCTGATCCGTTGGATCGAACAGCATTTGCGTTCATAATGGCGCCTCCCGGCCCAAGGGCCCGCATTCACGAAATCCACCAAGGAAGGAAACATGGCTGACGAGCAGGAAGTCGTATTCAATCTGGAGAAGATCTACCTCAAGGATGTCTCTTTCGAGGCGCCCAATACCCCGTCGGTGTTCCTGATCAATGAAACGCCGACCGTGGACGTGAATCTTTCCACCCAGAGCCAGCCTGTCGAGGGCATGGACGGCTTCGTAGAGACGGTGCTGACGGTTGGCGTCAGTGCCAAGCTCGATGAACGGACCTTCTTCATGGTGGAAGTGCAGCAGGCTGGCCTGTTTCGTATCCAGAATGTGCCGGATGACCACATGCCGGGATTGCTGGGCATACATTGCCCCAACATCCTCTTTCCCTATGCCCGCGAGGCGATTGCCGACCTGATCGGCAAAGGCGGGTTCCAGCCCCTGCATCTGAATCCCATCAATTTCGAAGCGCTTTTCCAGGCCAGCCTGGCCGAGCAGGAAGCTCAGGCCAGGCCGCAATAGTCCCTCCATGATGTCGGATCGTATCGCTGTCCTGGGTGCCGGGCACTGGGGTTGTGCCCTGGCGGTACATCTGGTGCGAACCAGTCACAGCGTGCGGCTCTGGGGTCATCGTGCCGCGTCACTGGAGCAAATGGCTGCCAGCGGCACGCTAGCGCCGGTATTTCCGGGGCTCCCGCTCCCTGAGGATCTACACCCGAACCCGGATCTGGCCGCGGTGCTGGCAGCCAGTGATGCCGTTCTGCTGGCCGTACCCAGCCGCTATTTCCGTGAGACCTTGCATCTCGTGCGCCCACATTTGCGGGAAGGCATGATTGTGGCCTGGGCCAGCAAGGGTCTGGAAGATTCGACCAGCATGCGGCTCGATGAAGTCGTGGCTGAGGCGCTGCCGACCGGCTGGCCCAGTGCCGTGATTTCCGGCCCGACCTTCGCGGATGAAGTGGTCAGGGGGCTGCCGGGCGCGCTGACGGTTGCCTCGCAGGATCTGTCAGTGGCCGAACGGGTGGCAATCTGGTTGCGTTCCGACTCCTTGCGCGCCTATACCAGCCAGGATGTCGCCGGGGTCTGCCTTGGGGGAGCCATCAAGAATGTCATGGCGATTGCGGCCGGCATTTCCGATGGCCTGGGCTTTGGCTACAACGCGCGCGCGGCCTTGATCACCCGCGGGCTGGCGGAGCTGCTGCGCCTGGGCCAGGCGCTTGGTGGGCATGCGGAAACCTTCATGGGGCTGGCAGGTGCCGGAGATCTGATCCTGACCTGTACCGGGGATCTTTCTCGCAACCGTACTGTCGGGCTGCGACTTGGGCGGGGCGAGCGCCTGCCGGACATCCTTGCCGATCTGCGGATGGAAGCCGAGGGGGTGCATACTGCCCGGGCACTTTACGAACTTTCCCGACGGCGCGGGATCGAGATGCCGATCGTGGAGCAGGTCTATCGTGTGCTGTTCGCGGGACAAGCGCCCCGGACCGCGCAGGAAAACCTCATGCATCGCCAGCCGCGGCGCGAGGATGGCTGAAACCGCTTAAACGGCGCCGGGAAAGCCCAGTTGGCGCCAGGCCTCATAGACCACCACCGCCACGCTGTTGGACAGGTTGAGGCTACGGCTGTTTGCTTGCATGGGCAGGCGCAGGCGCTGCTCCGGTGGCAGGGATCCAAGGAGTTCCACCGGCAGGCCGCGGGTTTCCGGACCAAAGACAAAACAGTCATCCGGCTGGAAGCTCACTGCGTGATAAGGCTGCCTTGCGCGGGTGCTCAGGGCAAGGATGCGTCGGGGCTGTACACTGCTTGTAAAGGCCTCCCAGCCTGGGTGCACGCGCAGCCGTGCCCATTCGTGATAATCCAGACCGGCCCGGCGCAGCTTGCTGTCGTCCAGCGCGAAGCCCAGTGGCTCGATGAGATGCAGCTCGGCGCCGGTGTTGGCGCACAGGCGGATGACATTGCCGGTGTTGGGTGGTATTTCGGGCTGATACAACACCACTTTGAACATGGTCGACCTTTCAGGTGTGCGGGTGAAGGGTTCGGGCCAGTACCCAGACATCCACCCGCTCGGCACCGGCTGTCAGCGCGGCGCGTGCCAGGGCGCTGACCGTACCACCCGTGGTCAGGACGTCATCGATGATGGCGACATGTCGGACGGGCAGAGGACGAACCTGGAAGATCGTCTCGCTGTCCTGCAGGCGTTCGCTGCGACCGAGGCGGGCGTGCTGCCGGGTGTGCCGCAAACGCTTGGCATAGTGATACAGGACCGGGATGTCCAGGGCGCGTCCCCAGTGGCGGGCCAGCAATCCGGCCTGATTGAAGCCCCGGCTGGCCAGGCGCCGCCAGTGCAACGGCACCGGCAGCAGGGCCTCCGGAAGCTCCGTCAGCGGCCCGACCGTTTCCAGCCAGCTTTCCGCCAGCACCCGGGTCCAGACCAGCCGGCCATGGTATTTCCATTGGTGAATGGCCTGATCCAGCGGCGCAGCATAGCTGAAAGCGGCGGTGCAGGCACTGAACGGCGGTGGGTCGAGCTGACAGCGGGCACATCGGGTGTTTGCCAGGCCCGTATGCGGGACGGCGCACTGAGGGCAACGTATCCTTGGCAGACGCGGCAGGGCGGCTAGACAATCCTGGCAGATAGCGCGGCCAGGAAGATGGCAGAGCAGGCAACGCGCGGGATAGAGAAAATTCAGCATGGCACGATTTGGTCCGGGAGCTTTGCATCCTAGCATGCACTTGTGCATGCATGTAAAGCCCGGTCACTGTTAACCACAAGTCTGGCTGAAGGTTGACAGCTTCGCCTGGCCAGGCCTATAAGGAGACATTATGGAAGCGACGACACAGACCAGGATCGTGAGTGGCGCCTCGGCTCGCCGGGCCGCCAGCGTTTTTCATTACGGCAACCTGGCCGCGGCCCTGATCCCGGGCTTCGCCATTCTGTGGTTTGGCATGTCGATGCTGGTCTTCGCGGTCAACAGTCACCATCCTGATCCCCGGGTGCTCGCCTTCAACCGACGCGCCGCACGCAGTTACTATCCGGTCATGGCCGTGGTGTTGCTCATCATCGCCGCTGGCTTTGGCGGTCTGGCCGAAGCCCTGGAACTGCCCCAGTTGCTTGAGGCCCTGGGGCTCGACTTCCTCGGCCGGCTGGGACTGGATCCTGACTTCGCATCGCTGCTCTTCGCCATGTGGTTTGTGTTGTTCATCGTGCTCGTACCCCTGAGCATTCGTGCCCTGATCGATATCCATCGCACTGACTGGCACGATGTGGTCGTGAAACCTGATGAGGAGTGAATGATGCAACAGGAGATCCTGAACCGGCTCAATGACATGGTCGAGCGGGTACTCGCCGGGGAACTACTCACGGAAGATGAGGGCCGCTGGCTGATTCGCCTGGATGCCGGCTACCTGCCGCAGCTCATGGCCGGTGCCGACCGCATACGCCGTCATTTCCGTGGGGAAGCGGTCGAGGCCTGCGGCATCAGCAATGTGCGCAGCGGCAACTGCAGCGAGAACTGCAGCTTCTGTTCCCAGAGCGGGCATCACAAGGCCGCCACCGCACCCGTCTATGGCTATATCGCCGAAACGGATCTTGTCGCCCAGGCCCAGCGGCTGCGCAGCCTCGGGGCCACGGATTTCGGCATCGTCTCCAAAGGTTGGGGCGTGCGCGGCAACAAGGAAAAGGGCAAGCTCCAGGATTATCTGGCGAATCTCAGGGAGCACAGCGACATCGGCCGTTGCGCCTCGCTCGGTGCGCTCGATGAATCCATGGCTCGCGAACTCAAGGCCATGGGGCTGGAGAACTATCATCACAATCTCGAGTGCGCCGAGTCGTTCTTTGAGAATGTCTGTACCACGCACAGCTATCAGGAAAACATCGATACCATCCAGGCCGCCCAGCAGGCCGGCATGCGCGTCTGCGCCGGTGGCATTCTTGGCATGGGCGAGAGCCTCGACCAGCGGGTCGAACTGGCCATGACCCTGCGCGCCCTGAACGTCGAATCCGTGCCCCTGAACTTCCTCAATCCCCAGCCGGGCACGCCCATGGGCCATCTGCCCAAGATGGAGCCACGCGAGTGCCTGCACATGATCGCGGTATTCCGTTACCTGCTGCCGCAGGCCGAGATCCGCATCGCCGGTGGGCGCACGCACATGCGCGATTTGCAGGCAATGATCTTCTACGCCGGTGCTTCCGGTGTCATGATCGGCGATTATCTCACTACCGCCGGGCGCAAGGTCGAAGACGACCTGCAGATGCTCAGGGATCTTGGCGTGACAATCCGTGGTGACACCTTCCAGCGCCGGGCGCAGCAAGCCCAGGAGCAGGCCACCGGGCTGTCCTGATCCGGTTTCATGGCGGATCTCGATGCATTCCTGAGGCAGGATCTGGCCGAGGCTGAAGCCCGGGGGCTGCGCCGGCGCTCGCAGGTGCTCGACCCGCTCGGGGGCCCTCGCTTTCAGGATGGCCGCCAGAAGCTGCTCTCCTTTTCCAGCAACGATTATCTGGGCCTGGCCCGCGACCCGGCCCTGCAGGAAGCACTATGCGCCGGCGCCAGGGCCTTTGGCACCGGCAGTGGCGCGGCCCACCTGCTCGGCGGGCACCGCAGCGCGCACGCCGCGCTCGAGCGGGATCTGGCGGCATTCACCGGCCGCGAGGCCGCTCTGCTGTTTGGCAACGGCTATCTCGCGAACCTCGGCGCGATCACCGCCCTGCTCGGGCGTGATGACCACATTTTCGCCGATCGCCTCAACCATGCTTCCCTGGTGGATGCCGCGCTGCTTTCGCGAGCCCGGCTGCAGCGCTATCGGCACAACGACCTCCAGCACCTTGAAGCACTCCTGCAGCGCACGCCCGCGCGTGGCCGGCGCCTGATCGTGACCGATGGCGTGTTCAGCATGGATGGTGACCTTGCCCCATTGACCGCGCTCGCGGAACTGGCCCGGCGTTATGATGCCTGGCTGATGGTGGATGACGCGCATGGCCTGGGCGTGCTCGGGTCAACAGGCCGGGGCAGCCTGGAAGCCTTCTCGCTGTCGCCGCAAGACGTTCCGGTACTGATGGGCACGCTGGGCAAGGCCTTTGGCGTGTATGGTGCCTTCGTGGCGGGCAGCCAGTCCCTGATCGATTTCCTGCAGCAGCGGGCGCGCAGCTATATCTACACCACCGCCCTGCCACCGGCTCTGGCGAGCGCCACGCAGGCGGCCTTGCTGCTGGTCCAGCAGGACCACTGGCGGCGCCAGCACCTGCAAACGCATATCCAGCGCTTGCGTCAGGGTCTCAAGAGTCTGGCCTGGAGCCTGATGCCCTCGGATACCCCGATCCAGCCTCTGCTGGTAGGCGAGGCGGAGGCCGCGCTGAATCTCAGCCAGCAGTTGCGCCAGCAAGGGTTTTACGTTCCGGCCGTGCGTCCGCCGACCGTGCCGCAAGGGAGCGCGAGGCTGCGCATCACCCTGAGCGCCCTGCATCAGGACCAGGACGTGGATGCCCTGATTGCTGCCCTGCAGGATTGTCATCATGCGTCCTGAATCCTGGGCCTACTCGCAGCACGGCCAGGGGCCGGATCTCGTCTGTCTGCACGGCTGGGGCACGCAGGGGGACATCTTTATCCCACTGGTGGATGAACTGGTGCAGGGTTTCCGGGTGACCACCCTGGACCTGCCAGGCCATGGCCATACGCCCTGTGGGGCCGGGCTGGACCTGGACCGAGCCGCCGCGCGGCTAGGCACTATTCTGGAAACGCTGGCAGGGCCCAAACCCTGGCTGCTGGGCTGGTCTTTGGGCGGCATGATCGCGCTTGATCTGGCGCGCCAGTCGCCGGATAGCCTTACCGGTCTGGTGCTGATCAGTACCACGCCACGCTTCGTCGCTGGCCCGAACTGGGCAGCGGGCATGGAAGCCGCTGCCTTTCAGCAGTTCGCCCATAATCTGCTCGACGATCCCCAGGCCACCGTCAAGCGTTTCCTGGCCCTGCAGACCCTGGACGACGGTGAGGGCCGTCGCGCCCTGCGACAGCTGCAGCAGGGTAGCCCCTGGCCGACGCCGGATCCTGATTGCCTGGCCGGCGGGCTGGACATCCTGCGGGAAATTGATCTGCGGCCAGCGCTCGATCAAATGCGCCTGCCCGTGCTGCTGATCCAGGGCGGCCGGGACCGGGTGGTGCTGCCGCAGGCGGCCGAATATCTGGCAGAACGCTTGCCCGACAGCCGTTTACTGAATCTGCCCCGCGCGGGGCATGCCCCCTTTCTGACGGCTCCCGCGGAATGCGCGCAGGCGATTCGCCGCTTTCTGGATGAACGATGATGGAAAACCCGCTCAATCTGATTGACAAGCAGGCAGCCCGGCGTGCCTTCAACCGCGCAGCCATTACCTATGAGGCCGCGGCCGTACTGCAGCGCGAGGTCGCCGACCGCCTGCTGGAGCGGCTCGACCTGGTCAAGCTCGATCCCGCCTGGATTCTCGATGCCGGCAGCGGCACCGGCTATGCCTGCCGACGTCTCAATAAACGCTACCCCAAGGCCCAGGTCGTCGCGCTCGACTTCGCCGAATCCATGCTGCAGCAGGCGCGCAAGGGCCGGGGCTGGTTTGCCAGGCAGCAATTCGTCTGCGGCGATCTCGAAGCCTTGCCCTTTCAGGCGCAGCACTTTGATCTGGTCTTCTCGAATTTCTCCCTGCAATGGTGCAACGATCTGGACGCGGTGTTCTCCGGCTTCCGGCATCTGCTCAAGCCCGGTGGCCTGCTGATGTTCACCACCTTTGGCCCGGATACCCTGCGGGAACTGCGACAGGTCTTTGCCGAGGTGGCGCCCGGACAGCCTCACGTCAGTGACTTCGTGGACATGCACGACATCGGCGACGCCCTGGTGCGCCAGGGCTTCGAGATCCCGGTCATGGATGTGGAACACTTCACGCTCACCTATGCCGAACTGCGCGCCCTGATGCAGGACATCAAGGCCATCGGCGCGCAGAATGCCACGGCCGAACGCGCGCGAGGTCTGCTGAGCCCTGCCCGTTGGCGCGCCCTGAACAGTGCCTATGAAAGCTTCCGTCGGGAAGGGCGCCTGCCAGCCACTTATGAAGTGGTCTATGGCCATGCCTGGGCCAGCACCCGGCCAGAAAATCGCACCCTGGATGACGGCAGCATCGCCGTGCCGCTGTCGCAGTTACGGCGGCGCTGATGCAGGGCTACTTCATTACCGGTACGGATACAGGCGTCGGCAAGACCCTGACGAGCTGCGTCTTCTTGCACGCGCTGGCGCAGCAGGGATTGCGGGTGGCAGGCTACAAGCCCGTCGCCTCCGGTTGCGAGCAGACCGCCGAGGGCCTGCGCAATGAGGATGCCCTGGCCCTGATCGCCCACAGCAATGTCCCGCTGGATTATGCCAGCGTGAATCCCTATGCCCTGGCCGAGCCGATTGCCCCGCATTGGGCAGCGAGACTCGCCGGCAAGGACATCGACCTGCCTTTTTCATTGCATCAGGCCCAGGCGCTTGGCGACCGGGTCGATCGCCTGATCGTCGAAGGGGCGGGAGGCTTTCTGGTGCCGCTCAACGAGCGGGAAAGCTTTGCTGATCTGGCCGAAGCGCTCCAGTTGCCAGTCATCCTGGTAGTCGGCCTGCGCCTCGGCGCCATCAATCATGCCCTGCTGACAGCAGAGGCCGTTCTCAGGCGCGGCCTGACCCTGGCCGGCTGGGTAGGCAACGCTGCCTGGCCCGAACCCATCCCCGCAGGCACCATCGAAACCCTGGAAACCCGAATGCCAGCACCGCGACTTGCCACCTTCTCCCACCAGTATGATCCAGACATCTCCAACCTGGCAGAAGCCTTGCGGCTCGATATGCTCTGACCCTTCCCCCTTGGTCCTATAGGTGGAGCAGCTAAACTTGTCTATGAAATAGATATGAGCTTTTGTTGCAGGGCCGGTCAGTCAGGAGATGCGTATGCCGAAGTTGAAGGCCATGCTGAAGCAGCCTGGGGTGCTTGCAGTCGGCAGGTTCTCCCGCAAGGGATTGCTGGATGATGTCTACGGCGAGCTCAGCGAAGAGGACGCCAGCCTGGCTGCCAGAATGTGTGCCGCCAATGCCATTGCCAGCGGCGTTCAGGGGCAATTGCTTACGGCGCTGTCCGGGCGGGAGGAGTTTGTAGACCATGTCGGCTGGACCATGCTTGGCGACGAGCTTGGAATGGTTGCCATCGAGGACATGTTCTGCCTGATCCGTCTGCGCGAAGCCTCGCTGGCTGAAACTGTCAGGATCATGCGTCAAGCCGCCGGCGTGGACTGAGCTTCGATCAAGGAGAGAGAAAGATGCCCACACTGGAAGAACTGATGTCTTTGCCGGGTGCCTTTGCAGCCATCGAGTATTCCTGCACCGGTGGCCTACGGGAATTCAAGGGGGAATTGGCCCAGGACAGTGCCGAGCTGCTGGCCGAGGTCTGTGCTTCCAATATTGCCATGTACCGCATGGAGGCGAGTGGCTGGGAGAAGCACACCGGTCAGCAAGGCTTTTTTCCGAGCAAGGGTTTTTCCCTGATCGGACTCGATCACGTGCTGGTGGCGAGTGATACCCATGCCGTGCTGGTGCATGGCAGGGATATCGACTATGACCGCTGTTTTCAGTCACTGTCCAGCGCCGGATAGCAGAAAGCCAGGAGAGGCCGCATGACACAGCTCAACCAGCTCATGGATATACCGGGAATGCTCGGCGCCATCCGTTTTCTCGACGATGGCAGCGTGGATGAAAGTATCGGCTCGATTGATCCGGAGCACGCTGTCCTTGCCGCCGAGCTGTGCTTTGCCAATACCCGCATCGCCCAGCAACAGGGGGATTTGCTGGTGGCGTTTACCGGCCTGGGTGGCTGGTCGCCGCCACGGGGCTGGGCCATGGCCGGGCCGGAAATATCCGTCTGTGGCATGGCATCAGTTGCTTGCTTCGTCAGCAACAAGGAAATATCATATAATACGCTGTTTACAGTGCTGTATCGCGTCGCGCACGCCTGAGCCTCTGGTGTCTTGCAGGAACCCCGCTTCCTTTTGACCTGATCTGCCCGCTTTCCGGGCATTCCGCCTGACCTTCCGTTAGAAATTCTCTATGACGAAAAGAATAATTTGATTAGCCCGGCTCGCAGCAATCAGGCAACATATTAGAGCATGTTGAAATGCCAGCCATTATCTTATGGGCCCCCAAGAAACCTTTGTGGGAATGGGCGTGCAGGCGGATTGACATAAAGATATTTGTGTCTTATTTTGCGCTTGGCAGCCCGTACTCCGCCTTTTGTCTGACGAGGTGAGTAGGTACAGGCTGGTCAGTTTGAAGATAACCTTTTGGAGGGCATATGGCCTCGGCTACGGCTACGATGACAGGTACAGCCGCTCCCGCACAAGCGGCGGTGGAGTACAATTTTGATATTGTAAAACGGTTTACCATCATGGCCCTGGTCTGGGCCGTGGTAGGCATGGCGGTGGGCGTCTGGATCGCGTCCGAGCTGGCTTGGCCGTTCCTCAATTTTGACAATCCCTACATTTCGTTTGGACGCTTTCGTCCAGTGCATACCACCACGGTGATCTTTGGTTTTGGTGGCAGCGCCCTGTTCGCAACCTCCTACTATGTCGTGCAGCGCACCTGTCAGGCGCGGCTGTTCAGTGATGCACTGGCCAACTTCACCTTCTGGGGCTGGCTTGCCGTCATCCCCCTGGCGCAGATCACCTACATGCTGGGCTTCAGCCAGACCCGCGAGTACGCGGAATTCGAGTGGCCGATCGATATCCTGATCGCGCTGGTCTATCTTGCCTACCTGGTCGTCTTCGTCGGTACCATCATGAAGCGCCGCCAGAAGCATATCTATGTGGCCAACTGGTTCTTCCTGGCCTACATTCTGGCGACCATCATCCTGCACATCTTCAATAACCTGGCCGTACCGGTGTCCTTCACCGGGATGAAGTCCTACCCGCTGTTCTCCGGGGTGCAGGACGCCATGACGCAGTGGTGGTATGGTCATAACGCGGTGGGCTTCTATCTGACCGCTGCCTTCCTCGGCATGATGTACTACTTCGTTCCCAAGCAGGCTGGCCGCCCGATCTATTCCTATCGGCTGTCCATCATCCACTTCTGGGCGCTGATCTTCATGTACATGTGGGTGGGCGCGCATCACCTGCACTGGACCGCCTTGCCTGACTGGACCTCCACGCTGGCTGCCACCTTCTCCATCATGCTCCTGTTGCCTTCCTGGGGTGGCATGATCAACGGCATCCTGACCCTGTCGGGTTCCTGGGAGAAACTGCGCACCGATCCCATCATGAAGTTCCTGATCGTGGCCCTGTCCTTCTACGGCATGTCCACCTTCGAAGGCCCGATGATGGCGCTCAAGAGCGTGAATGCCCTGTCGCACTACACCGACTGGACCGTGGGTCACGTCCATTCCGGTGCCCTGGGCTGGGTGGCCATGATCACCTTTGGCTCGCTGTATCATCTGGTTCCCAAGTTGTGGAACACGGAGATGTACAGCACCCGCCTCATCAATACCCACTTCTGGCTGGCTACCATCGGTGTCCTGCTTTACATCGTCGCCATGTGGATCAGCGGTATTACCCAGGGCCTGATGTGGCGCGCCTTCGATGAGTACGGCAACCTGATGTACCGCTTCGCCGAGTCCGTCTCTGCCATGCACCCCTTCTATGCCATGCGTGTGCTGGGTGGTGTTTTCTTCCTGACTGGCGCCATCATCATGGTCTACAACGTGGCGATGACCATCCGCCAGGCGAAGACTGTGCCGGCTGCGACCAAGGTCGCCTGAGTCCCAAGTCATCAATTGCCAATAACCCCGCGGCGCAGGGTCGCGGGCATCAAGGAATTGTGAAATGAAGCATGAGACCATAGAAACGAACATTGGCATCATGCTGGTGCTGGTGATGATCGTCATCAGTATCGGCGGCCTGGTGGAAGTCGTTCCGCTCTTCTTTATCGACAAGACCATCGAAAAGGTTGACGGGGTACGCCCCTATACCCCGCTGGAGCTTGCCGGTCGGAACATCTACCAGCGTGAAAGCTGCTTTTATTGCCACTCCCAGATGATCCGCCCCTTCCGCGACGAGGCCATGCGTTACGGGCATTACTCGCTGGCGGCGGAAAGCATGTATGACCATCCCTTCCAGTGGGGCTCCAAGCGCACAGGTCCGGATCTGGCACGCGTCGGTGGCAAGTACTCCAACGAGTGGCATGTGGCCCATCTGATTGCACCGCGTGAGGTGGTGCCGGAATCCGTCATGCCCAATTATTCCTGGCTGATGGAAAACCGCCTGTCCACCTCGGACATTCCGGCGGACATGCAGGCCCTGCGCAAGGTGGGCGTGCCTTATAGCCAGAGCGAGTCGGAGTTCATCGACAACGTTGCTAACTTCGGTGCCAAGACGGCGCTGGAACTGCGCATCAATGGCCGTGAACTGCGTGGTGCCGAGGTGGACCAGTTCATCAATGGTCTGAATGCCCAGATCGACCAGGTGGTCGCCAAGGCCCGCCGCGAGGTGGATGGCAAGCCGGCGCTGGTATTCAGTAGCTCCAAGGTGGTGCGCGAGGCGGAAATCCCGGCCTATGTGCAGCAGGTCAAGCAGGATGCCCAGACCGTATTCACCAGTCTGGTCAAGACCGGGGATGACGGCCAGAAAGTCCTCGCTCTTCCGGGCGCCATGGATAACCTCAAGGCCCAGGCCGAGGCCAATTTCGATGGCGACCCTGACCGTCTGACCGAGATGGATGCCATGGTAGCCTACCTCCAGATGCTTGGAACCCAGGTTGACTTCAAGAAGTATGACGAGGGCTACCTGTCCCAGTTCCGATAAAAGGTACGCATGGATCAGCTCTACGGTATTTTTGGGCCTTTCTATGAGGGGGGCCATGCAGGCCCCTTTCTGCTGATCATTTTTTTCGTGACCTTCGTAGGCATACTGATCTATGTGCTCGGGGGCAGGAAGAGGAGCCAGCGCATCGAAAACGAAAAGTACTCGATTTTCGATGAGGAAGGTGGCCCTGAACAACGCAAAAGCCACAAGGAAGATGCCAAAGATGGAAAAGAGTCATAAACCCAAGGTGGAAACGACGGGGCACGTCTGGGACGGCGACCTCGCGGAATACAACAATCCGTTGCCGACCTGGTGGGTCTGGGCTTTCTACGCAACCGTGGTGTTCGCGGTCGTGTACTGGTTCCTGTATCCGGCCTGGCCCGTGGGCAAGGGTTTCACCACAGGGCTCCTGCAGGAAGAGGTCAAGGTCAACGGTCAGACCGTGAGCTCGCACTGGAACACCCGTGTTGCCTATCTTGCCGACATGCAGGAAGGGCGCGAGGCCCAGTCCAAGTTCTATAACCAGCTCAATGGCATGAGCCTGGAGCAGATCAGCGCCAATCCCGAACTGATGGGATTCGTGCGCAGTGCCGGCAAGACCCTCTTCGGTGACAACTGTGCTGCCTGCCACCGCGCTGGCGGCCAGGGCAATCCGGGTGTGGCTCCCGCCCTCGTGGACGACGACTGGTTGTATGGTGGATCGCTCGAAAAGATCCAGGAAACCATTACCAGTGGGCGCCATGGTTTCATGCCGGCATTTGGCCCCGCGTTGCGGCCTGAGCAGATCTCTGCGCTGGCAGAATATGAGCTGAGCCTGTCCGGCCACTCGAAAGATGCCAGGCTGGCCCAGGCTGGTGAGGCCCTGTTCCACAGCAATGAGGTGGGTTGTTTCGGTTGCCATGGAGTTGCTGGCAAGGGCAACCAGATGATCGGCGCGCCTAATCTGACGGATAATATCTGGGTATGGGCGAAAGTGGACCCCAAACTCAAGTCACCGAGCCGGGAAACCCTGGAAGCGATCATCACCAACGGCCTGAACCGGGGTGTCATGCCCAGCTGGGAAGGGCGCCTGAGCCCGGATCAGATCAAGATCCTGGCCCTCTACGTCCACCAGCTTGGCGGTGGCCAGTAAGCGAACTTAAGAGTATAACTAAAGTCTAATTGACGAGTGGGCCCAAGGTAGGTTCTATCTTGGGCCTTTTTCATCCGGCGGCCCACCGATGCCCCACTCGTAACATCAGCGCCGCGCTATTTCCTTGTGGAGAAGGCAATGGCCACAGAGCATCCGCTCGTCTTTCATGATCCGCGCCAGCGGGTCTATCCCCGTTCTGTCAAGGGGACGTTCCGAAGCATCAAGCACGGCATTCTGCTGCTTGCCTATACGGTTTTCTTCCTGTTGCCCTATGTGCGCTGGGACCGGGGACCAAACTTTCCTGATCAGGCAATCCTGTTTGATCTGCCGCATCGCGCGTTCTACATTTTTGGCCTGACCATGTGGCCTCAGGAAGTGATCTGGCTTGCCATCTTCCTCTTGTTTGCCGCGGTTCTGCTGTTTTTTGTGACCGGCATCGCCGGGCGGGTGTTCTGCGGCTACTTCTGCTTTCAGACGCTCTGGACCGATCTTTACATGACCATCGAGCGCTGGGTGGAAGGGGATCGGACCGCGCGCATGCGACTGGACAAGGAACCCTGGAGCTTTCGCAAGCTGCGCTTGAAGTTCGAAAAACACGCACTCTGGATAGGTGTGGCCTTTCTGACCGGTGTCAGCTTTGCAGCCTATTTCACTGATGCATTCGATTTATGGCGTGACTTTTTCCTGCTGCAAGCGGCGCCCGCGGCCTATATCACGACCCTGATCCTTACGGCGACCACCTATACCATGGCGGGATTGATGCGCGAGCAGGTCTGCACCAGTTTCTGTCCCTATGGCCGGTTCCAGAGCGTCATGTTCGATGAGAACACGAAGATCGTGGCGTATGATGTCGCGCGTGGCGAGGGTTCGCAAGGCCGAGCAAAACCCAAAAAAGGGACGGGTCCGGAGGAAAGAAAGGCGGCCGGCCATGGTGACTGCATCGATTGCGGCTTGTGCGTGCAGGTCTGCCCGACCGGGATCGACATTCGAAATGGACTGCAGTACCAGTGTATCAGCTGTGGTCTGTGTATCGATGCCTGTAACAACGTCATGGATAGCGTGAAGCTGCCCAAGGGGCTGATCAGCTACACCTCGGAAAAGGAGCTGAGGAATGAAAAGGTGAACCACTGGACGCCGAAAACGCTGGGCTATGCGGCCGTGCTCCTGGCCGTGGCGGTGTGGTTTGCATTCAGCATGGCGAATCGCAGCACGCTGGTGGTCGATGTGCAGCAGGAGCGTCAGCCTCTCTACGTGCAACTATCGGATGGCCGCATTCAGAACAAATATGAGATCAAGGTGACCAACAAGCAGGGCCAGGCCGCAAGCTATGCCATCGATGTGCTGGGCCTGCCGCAGGCCGAGGTGCAAATCAGTCCGAACCCGCTGCAGGTCGGTGCCGGCAGGGCGCTGGGGACCACGGTCTATATCAAGGTTCCACCAGCCTCGCTGAAGGAGAGCAAGACCCATTTCAACTTCCGGATCAAGCAGCAGGGTAGTGGGGAAAGTGCTCGCTATGAAACGGACTTCTATGCACCCGAAGAGATGGTCGGTGGAGATGATGACGATGAAGGCTAGCTGGATGCGGGAATGGCGACCTTTGGTAATCGTTGCCGGTTTGACGATCGTCGTCTTGGTCAACATTCTGCTGTTTTATCTTTCGAACAAGGATTTTCCGGGAGTGGTCGAGAATGACTACTATGAAAAAGGTGTTTACTACAATGAATACCTGGCTCGTCTGGAGCAGCAGCGGGCACGTGGCTGGCAGTTGAACCTGGGTTGGGTGGCAGAGCCGCAAACCGGGCAGCCTGCCATCCTGCGTTGCGTGGCGAAGGACAAGACAGGCCAGCCGATCAAAGGGGCAAAAGTGGAGGTGAAGCTGTTGCGTCCTGGCGAACCCGCTGTGGATCAGCAGTTGCTCCTGGAGGAGGTGGCACCGGGCGATTACCAGGGCACGGTGAGCCTGCCGCGCCCGGGTAACTGGGACATGGTGCTGACCATGACCAAGGGCCAGGACCAGCATGAAAAGCAGGCGGAAGTCTGGGTGGTTCCTTCGGTGAGTGCCGGGGCGTAGCTTGGCATGGTGCCCGTCGTCACTTCCGAGCAGCAGGAACTTGCGGGCACGGCGCCAGAGGCCTGCTTCCATTGTGGCCTGCCCAATCCATCGGATGCCCGCTATCAGGCTCGTGTAGACGGGGCTACGCGCGAATTCTGTTGCGCGGGTTGCCTGGCAGTGGCACAGGCCATCGAATCCGCCGGTCTCGGGGAATATTACCGCCATCGCTCCAAACCGGCGGACCGGGCCGAATTGCTGCCGGATTTCCTGCAAAGTGCCACACTGTATGATGATCCGCTGGTACAGAAGAGCTTCGTGCGTAGCGCCGGAGAACACGAGCGCGAAGCCGCGCTGATCCTGGAAGGCATCACCTGCGCGGCCTGTGTCTGGCTCAACGAGCGCCATCTGCGCAGCCTGCCCGGGGTGCTCGAAGCCAACATCAACTATTCCACCCAGCGGGCAAGTGTGCGCTGGGATGATCGCCAGCTTCATCTTTCAGACATCATCCAGGCCATAGCCGCCATAGGCTATCACGCTCATCCCTATGATCCCGGGCGCCAGGCGGAGGTGCTGGAGCGGGAACGCCGTGGCATGCTGCGCCGGCTCTTCGTGGCAGGCCTGAGCATGGCCCAGGTGATGATGCTGGCGGTGGCGCTCTATGCCGGCGCATATTATGGCATGAGCCCGGAAATGGCTGAGTTCTTCCGCTATGTCAGCCTGATCTTCACCCTGCCGGTGGTGTTCTACTCCGCCTGGCCATTCTTTCTGGGGGCCTGGCGCGATCTGAAGCGCTTTCAGCCCGGCATGGATGTGCCCGTTTCGCTTGGCATCATCGCGGCGTTTGCCGCCAGTGTCTGGGCCACGCTCCAGCAGGCGGGCCAGGTGTACTATGACACCGTGACCATGTTCGTGTTTCTGCTGCTGGGGGCGCGCTTTCTGGAGATGAGTGCCCGGCGCCGGGCTTCGCACGCAGTGGAGGCCCTGAACCGGGTCATGCCGGCCCTGGCCCGGCGGGAGAGCGATGGGCAGGCGGACTGGGTGGCGCTGGGAGAGGTTCGCCCCGGCGACATTCTGCTGGTGCAGCCCGGTGAGACCATTCCACTGGATGGCGAGGTACTGGAAGGCCAGAGTGATGTGGATGAATCCCTGCTCACGGGCGAGAGTCGTCCGGTCCCGAAATATCCGGGGGCGCAGGTCATCGGCGGCACGATCAACCAGGACGGGCCTCTGCGGCTGAAAGTGCTGCGGGTCGGCGAGGACCTCGTCATCAGCCATATCGGGCGGCTGCTGGAGCGGGCCCAGGCGGAGCGTCCGCCGATCGCGCACATTGCCGACCGCACGGCACGCTGGTTCGTCTCGGCAGTGCTGCTGCTGGCCGCGGCTGCGGGCATCGGCTGGTATATGGTGGACCCGGCCAAGGCCTACTGGGTGGTGGTGGCCGTGCTGGTGGTGACCTGCCCCTGCGCGCTCGGGCTGGCGACTCCCGTGGCAATCACCGCGGCGACTGGCCGGCTGGCACGCGAAGGCGTGGTGAGCACCCGGGGGCATGCCCTGGAAGCCATGGCCCACGTCACCCATCTCATCTTCGACAAGACTGGTACCCTGACCGAGGGTCGGCACCGCCTGCACCATGCGCATGTCCAGGGTGACGAGGACGCGGCCTGGTCGGTCGTGGCGGCCCTGGTCCGGCTTTCCGAGCATCCCTTGAGCCGGGCCCTGCAGCGTAGCCTGCAGGGTCGCACTCTGGCTGCACCGAGCACCAGCGAACCGGTGAACTATCCCGGCCAGGGCATGGAGGCTCAGGTCGGGCAGCGCTGTTATCGCCTCGGGCAGCCAGCGTTTGTCGAGGCCCTGGCCGGCCCGATGCCGGCGCAATGGCAGCCCTTGCAGCAGGCTTATGCTGCCGAAGGCATGAGTCTGGTGGCTTGCGGCAGCAGTGAAGGCTGGCTTGGTCTGTTCGCACTGGGTGACCAGTTGCGCGAGGATGCCGGGCAGACCGTGCAGTTGCTGCAGGCGCGGGGCTACACGGTCTGGCTGCTCAGTGGCGATCACGAGGGTGCGGTGGCGCGCGCGGCGTCAGAGACCGGAATCAGATACTGGCGCGCGGCACAGGGCCCTGAGGACAAGTTGCAGGCCATGCGGGAATTGCAGCAGTCAGGGGCGGTGATCTGCATGGTGGGCGATGGCATCAACGATGCGCCGGTGCTTGCCGGGGCCCAGGTGAGCATCGCCATGGGGGCTGGCACGGCCGTGGCGCAGGCGGGCGCCGATCTGATCCTGCTCTCGAACCGGCTGCTGCAGATCCCGGCGACTCTCGACCTGGCCAGTCGTACCCTGCGCCTGATCCGGCAGAATATCGGCTGGGCAATTGGCTATAATGTGGTGGCCCTGCCTCTGGCCATCAGTGGCTGGCTCACACCCTGGATGGCCGCCATCGGCATGTCACTCAGCTCTCTGATCGTGGTTGCCAATGCGCTGCGGCTGACCGGTGGAGCAGGGAAGGGACAGCTACAGGCGGAGGGCAAGCGGATTGGCCCAAGGAGCCAGACATGAACATGATGTATTTTTTTGTCGGCGCGGCGGTGATTGGCGCCATAATGGTCGGGCTGGTCTTTCTGTGGGCCCTGCGCTCCGGACAGTTCGATGATCTGGAAGGGCCCGCCTACCGCATCCTCTTCGATGAGGATGACCCGATGTTGCCGGGCAATCGCCAGCGTGCCGAGGAGGCCCGCTCGCGGGCCGATCTGGAGCGGGGCAAGGATCAGGCACCGGGGCCGGACAGTTGACCTGAGGCGCTGAAAAATTTACAGTTGCCTCTCGTGCTATGTAGGAGAATACAGGTGAACGAAACCATGTTCAGAAAACTGCCCTTGATCGTTGTCTTTGTCCTGGTGGCAATGGCCTGGGCCAGTCTTGCGTCGGTGATTCTGGCCGGCTAAGCCGGGCCGAATGCCAAAAAGGGCTGCCTTGCAGCCCTTTTTTGTGCCCGCCGTTTTGCCGGGTGGTGGCGTCATCTGGCGTGCTATAGTCAGGGAGCCGGGCCAGCCCGGCAATGTCGTCAACGCCAGGAGGACTTGCGCCGTGGCAGCTCGTGATCTGGGACTGGAAGAGCGAATCTGCCTGGCCATTCAGAACCGGGAGGTGCTGCGTTTCCGCTATGACAACACCTTTGTCTATCGCCTTTTCGAGCCTTATGTCGTTTACCGTTCGGCTACGGGCCGGATGATGGTCAGCGGGCTGGAGCGGCAGCTTGGTGATAAGGTCTTTGAGGTGCCCGCGCCGGCAAAGTTTGAAATCATTCGCATTCGCAATCTCGCCCCAGCCGGGCAGACCTTCGACACCCTGCCGGATTTCAGTTCCTTCCGGGCCGAGTTTGGTCGGCATGTGCCCTGTGCGGTGGATCGCGCCCCGGAACGCTAGCTGAGCGTGAAATGGAAGGTGGCGCCCTGGCCCTCCTTGCCCTCGGCCCAGATCTGGCCGCCATGACGATGGATGATCCGGGCAACAGTGGCCAGTCCGATGCCCGTGCCGCGGTATTCCGTCATGGCATGCAGCCGCTCGAAGGGTTTGAAGAGTTTGTTGCTGTAGGCCATGTCAAAGCCCACCCCATTATCCCGCACATAATAGGCCGGTTTCCCACTCAGGGTGGTCCTGCCAAAGTCGATGTGGGATTCGGCGCGGCTGGCCGTGAACTTCAGGGCATTGTCGAACAGGTTCTGCAACACGTCATAGAGCAGGGTGGGGTCGCCTTTATCGATCAGATCGGGCTGGATGGTCCAGATGACCTTCCGACCGGCTGCCAGTTCTGCCTGAAGCTGGTCGATCACGCGCCCGGCGAGTTCGGTCAGATTGACGGTACTGCGTTGCATGTCCTGCCGGGTCAGGCGCGACAGGCTCAGCAGATCATCGATGAGATCACCCATGCGCTCGGTCGCGGCGCGAATGCGATCGAGATAATCCTGCGCCGGGCCATCGAGTCTGTCCGCGTAATCCTCGCTGAACATCTGGCTGTAGCCGTTGATGGCGCGCAGCGGCCCGCGCAGGTCGTGTGATACGGAATAGCTGAAGCTTTCCAGCTCCCGGTTGGCGCTCAGAAGCTCTGCGGTGCGTTCCTGGACCCTTTGTTCGAGGCTGGCATTGAGTTCGCGTATCTGCATTTCGGCCTTCTTGCGCTCCTCTATCTCGCGCGCGGCCTCCTGATAAAGCAGGGCATTGTCCACTGCTATGGCGCAGCGGTCCGCCAGCTCCTGGGCGAGCTGCAGATCCTTGCGTGTGTAGCTGCGGCCGGATTCGGCGCTGATGAAGCTGATGGCACCGAGTACCCGGCCACGCGAGATCAGCGGGGTACACATGAAGGATTTCAGGCCCAGTTCGATCAGCATCGCGCGATATTGCGGGTTTTCGATGAAGGCTTCCAGTAGCTCGGCAGTGATTTCCGGCATCAGTTCGGCCCGGCCGCAGCGCAGCACATAGCCAACGCCCCGAGCGCTGTCGATCCTGGGCGGAAAGCGCTGGACCAGATCCAGCGCCAGAGCTTCCTTGCCTGGGTCCACGTGCGCGGCCTTGACCCGCCTGATCGAGTCATCGGCCTGCAGGAGATCCACCACGAACCAGTCCGCCATCTCGGGCACCGCCAGCCGGGCCACGCTGGACAGGGTCTCCTCGTAATCCAGGGAGGAGGCAAGCAGGCCGGTGGCCTGGGCAAGAAAGGCGGCGCGCTGGCGGGCCTGCTGCTCCAACGTGAAGAGGCGGGCGTTGTCAATGGCGATGGCAGCCTGCGCGGCCAGACCACTGAGGAGGCGCTCGTGGCGTACCTTGAAGACGCCGGGTGCGCTGTGGCCGAAGATCATCGCGCCGATTGCCTCGCCCCGGCGCGAGGTCACCGGAATGGCCAGATAGCTGAGCACTGGCAGATGGCCCGGCGGCATGCCAAAGTGCGGCGCCTCCTGCCCAAAGCGGGGATCCTGGGTGATGTCATCGCTGCGCAGGGTGCACCCCTCCGTGAAGGTCGGATGAAACACGGGGGTCCGACGGGGCATGGGCAAATGCGCGAAGGCCGACTTTGGCGCACCCGAGAGGGTGTAAAGGGTCAGCTGCTCGCCAGCATCTCCCTCGGTGTTATAGAAGAAGGCACCGAATTCCGCGCCGGAGAGATTGGTGGCGGCATCGGTGACCATCTGCAGCAGGGTGTCCTGATTGAATTCCATGCTCAGGCTGCGCCCGATACGGTTGAGGATCTCCGCTTCGGCGCGGGCCTCCTTCTCGCGGGCCAGCAGGCGGGCGCGTTCGGCCTCGGCGGCCTTGCGCTCGCTGATGTCTTCGATGGTGGCGACAAAGACCGGCGGCTTTTCCTCACGCGAGAGTTGCAGGCGCACTTCGACCGGATAGCTGCTGCCATCCTTGCGCTGATGCACGGTCTCGAACTGTACCACTTCCTGGTCGCCGCGCCGCAAGGGCGCAATCAGGTCTTCAAATTCCGGTCTCGACATCGGCTTGAAGTCCACGGGTGTCATCTCGCGCATCTCGTCCATGCTGTAGCCGAGATTGTTCAGGGCACCCTGACTGACCTGCTCAAAGAGGAGCGTTTCTGCATCAAAGATGTAGATTTCGTTGGCGGATCGCTCGAGTATGCGTCCCAGGCGGCCAATGCTGCTCTCACGGAGGTGCAGGGCGTCGATGATTGCGTCCTTTTGCACCTGGCTCAGCTGAGCCGTCTGAGCGAGGGTGCCGAGCAGGATTTCCTTGTCGACGAATTGTCTCTGGGGTGACTGTTCGTGCTGGTCTGACTTGTTTTCGTTAAATGTAGGTTTCTTGTATGTCATTCGTCAGTTGGGATGTGAATGCCATCCACGGTGGATGGCGGGGCGCTCTGAGGACCCGCAGCGAAGACCAGTGCGCGCAGAAGAAGTGTTTCTGAATCCTGCCTGCAATTGGACTTGGTGTAAAAGTGGAAGTTGATTGGTGATGCTGCTAATACAGGATGAAGCTTAGAACCCGTGCTGGCGCAATTGTTCAGCGGTCAGCAGAAAAACCCCCGAACCGCCGGCGCTGTGCGCCAGCCAGAGGAAGGGCACATCCGGGTAACGCGCCTGCAGGGCGGCCTCGCTGTCGCCGACCTCCACCACCAGCACGCCCTGGTCATTCAAATGGTCGGCGGCCTGGCGCAGCAGGGGAATCACGCAATCCAGGCCATCGACGCCGGCGGCCAGCGCCAGCGCCGGCTCGCGCTGATATTCATCGGGCAGCCCGGCCATGGCGGCGGCGTCCACGTAGGGCGGATTGCTGACGATGAGATCGTAGCGGCGGCCCTGGAGGTTCTCAAAGAGATCGGATTGCACCGGATGCACGAAGTCCTGGACGCCATGCGCGGCGATGTTGCGGCGCGCTACATCCAGGGCATCCCCGGAAATGTCGGCGATGTCCACCTGCGCGCCCTCGAAGGCATAGGCCAGGCTGATGCCGATACAGCCCGAGCCGGTGCAAAGGTCCAGGATGCGTTCTACGCGAGTTGGGTCCACCCAGGGCTGGAAACCACTTTCGATGAACTCCTCGGTCAGGCTGCGCGGGATTAGCACCCGCTCATCGACATGAAACTTCAGGCCGCAGAACCAGGCCTCCTCGGTGATGTAGGCGGCGGGGCGATGTTCGATCTCGCGCTGGCGCAGGAAGTCGATGATGCGAGTCTTTTCGGCGGGCAGCAGGCGGGCGTCCAGAAAATCCTTCAGGTCCGCAGGCGCTAGCCCCAAGGCCCGGGCGATGAGGTATTCGGCTTCAGCGCGCGCGGTCTGCCGGCCCTGGCTGTAATCGAGCCCGGCCTGCTCGAAGCGGGTGATGGCCCAGCGCAGGTAATCGCGCAGGGTCTGGAAATGATTGAGGGTTTCGGTGCCGTATTCAGTCATGAAGTTCCAGCCAGACAGGACAATGATCGGCCCCCATGACTTCCGGGGAGATGCCGGCGGCCTTCACGCGCGGCAAGAGGCTTTGGTGCACGAAGAAGTAATCGATGCGCCAGCCGACGTTGCGCTCACGGGCGCCGGAGCGCAGGCTCCACCAGGAGTAGGCGTCGCGGGCCTCGGGGTTGCAATGGCGGAAGCTGTCCACCCAGCCGTGCGCGGTCCAGCGATCCAGCCAGGCGCGTTCCTCGGGCAGAAAGCCCGAGATCTTTTCGTTTTCGCGCGGACGGGCGAGATCCACGGCGCGATGCGCGGTATTCACGTCCCCGCAGAAGATGATGGGCTTTTCCTTGACGCGCGCGTTGATGTGATCGAGAAAGGCAGCGTAGAAGTCGAGCTTGTAGGCCAGGCGCTCGGGGCTGGCCTTGCCGTTGGGAAAGTAGACGTTATAGAGCAGGAAATCGCCGTGATCGCTGACCAGCACCCGGCCTTCGCGGTCGAAGCGCTCGATGCCAAGGCCGGTATCGCAGGCAAGCGGTGGCTGGCGACAGTAGGTCGCCACGCCGCTGTAGCCCTTTTTCTCGGCCGTGGCAAAGCAGCTTTTGAAGCCCGGCGGGTGCAGGATCTCGTCGGGCAGATCCGTGGGCGCGCACTTGGTCTCCTGCAGGCAGAGCAGGTCCAGGGGCGTGGCCTGCATCCATTCCAGCAGGCCCTTTTTGGCGGTACCGCGCAGGCCGTTGATGTTCCAGCTATAGAGCTTCATGCGGGTTTATTCGACCACCCGCACCGAGACGAAATCGCCGGATTCGATGATGCCAAACAGCCGGTCGATGTTGGGGTGCCGGCCGGGGTTGGCGCGGGCGTCCTCGGTATGCTCGGCGTAGAGTTCCAGGCCCTCGCGCGCGGCCTTGGGGCTGAGGGCACCGTATTTCACCGCCAGATGATAGTAAACCGCCACCGAGCCGCTCTGGCCGGGCTTGTTGTCGATTTCTTCGAGCAGCTCGGAATGCGTGCCGCCATAGAGCTGCAGTTTTTTGACGTTATCCACTTTGGGGAGTGTGGCGAGGTTGTCTGCAAAGGCCATGTCATTTCCAGAATTATGTTGGGATAGCACGTATTTTGCCTGACAATCAGCCGCCCGGCCAGCCATCCACCCGCAGCGACCAGATGCTGCCGGTGGCGGGGTCGGCGACCTGCGGGCCGATCTGCGCCAGGCTGGGCAGCAGCGGGTCGATGAACTGCCAGGGCGGATTGATGACCACCAGACCGCTGCCATTGAGGCGTTCGGGTTTGTCCTCGGGGTGGTTCAGAAATTCGATGACGGTGGCGGGCAGGCCGGCTTCGCGCAGCTTGCGATGAAAGGTGCTGATGAGGCCGCGCGCCTTGATCGGATACCAGGCGAGATATACTCCCTGCGGCCATTTGCGCCAGGCGCTTGCAAGCGTTTTGGTGAGGCGCTCGAACTCGTCGCGGGCCTCGAAGGGTGGGTCGATCAGGATCAGACCGCGCTTTTCCGGGGGCGGAACCTGCGCCAGAAGCCCCGCGTAGCCATCGTTCTGCAGGGCCTGCGCGCCCTTTGTCTTGCCGATGATGCGGCTCAGGCGCTGCAGGACCAGCGGCTGGCTTTCAAAGAGCACCATGCGGTCCTGCTCGCGCAGCAGGTGTCTGGCGATCAGGGGGGAACCGGGGTATTTGCGCAGTTCGCCACCGAGGTTGAGTGCCTCGACAGCCTCGAAATAGCCCTTGGCCAGCGGCAGGTTGGCCCGCTGCTTCCAGAGCGCGCCAATACCGCTTTCATGCTCGCCACCGGCATCGAGCCCATAGAGCCCAGCGCCGGCATGGGTGTCGATATAGACAAAACCCTTGTCCTTGCGCTGCATGGCCTGCAGGGCGAAGGTCAGGGCGAGATGTTTGAAGACATCGGCCAGATTGCCGGCATGGAAACTGTGGTCGTAGTTCATGGGAGCGCTTAGAATGAGGAGAAAGCACCATTCTACACCCTTTTGGCTGTAATCCCGCGAGGAGCGCACATGAGCGAACTGAACGAGGAAGAGATCGAGATCCTGCAAGGCCAGGCAGATAGTGGCGACCCCGAGGCCATGCGGCTGCTGGGACTGGCCTATGCCGCCGGTGAGGACCTGCCCCAGGACTATACCCAGGCCGCGCGCTGGCTGCGCGCCGCTGCCGAGGCCAATGATGCCGAGGGACAGTTGCACTATGCCATCCTGCTGCACAAGGGCTATGGCCTGCCCAAAAGCGAGAAGCAGGCGCTGGCGTGGTACAAGAAAGCCGCCGAACAGGGCCAGGTCGCGGCCATGCACAATCTCGGCGCCATGTACTATGAAGGGCAGGGCACGGCGGTGCAGCCTGAGGCCGCCATCTACTGGTTTGGCCGGGCCGCCGAGCAGGGCTATGCCGACGCCATGTTTCATCTTGGCGTGCTCTATGAGCAACTGGGCGATTACCCCAAGGCGGCGCACTGGTACGCCCAGGCCGGCGAAAACGGTCACGCGGATGGCGCCTTCAGCATGGGAGTGCTCTATACGGATGGGCGCGGGGTGCCGCAGCACGACGAATATGCCTATGAGTGGTTCCTGCACGCCGCCGAACTGGGCAACCGTCGCGCCATGTTCAACGTGGCCCTGGCGCTCGGGACCGGCAAGCTGTCACGTGAGCTGGATCTGAAGGCCAGCGGCCAATGGCTCAAGCGTGCGGCGGAGGCGGGCCACACCGATGCCATGGAGGTGCTGGCCACGGCCCTGGAGCAGGGGCAGCTCGGCTTCTTCCCGGACCCTGTGCAGGCCGAATACTGGAAAAGCAGGGCCGCGCAGGGCAGTTGAACTGGTAATTACGGCGCTGCTGGGCTATTTACTTCCTCATAATGATAAATGGGAGGAAGTGACATGCGCCGGTTTGGTATCGGCCTGATGTTCTGCGCCGGGCTTGCCGGCATGCCCGCCTCGGCGGGTGACGGCATCTATCGCTGGCAGGATAGTCAGGGCCGCTGGCATTTTTCCAATCACGCCGAAGTCGACCCCAATCAACAACCCGCTCCCGCGCCGCGTGCCTACCTGCCTGTCGCCAGACTGGCCGTACCGGGTGCAGCGGTGCTGCGCTCACCCGATGCCCTGCAGAGCTGGTTGTTGCGCTTGAAAAGCGACATGCGCCGTGTTCCGCCGGAACAGGAGAGCCGCTATCTATCGCGCGTTCGCTGGCCTACCGGGCCTGTGGTCTGGCGCGTGCGAGTGCAGGAGATCGTCAATACGGACCTCTTGCGTCCGGAACTCGGGCGCTATCAGATCCGCGCCCGCACCCTGTCGCCGGTGGCAACCGGTGGCCTGCCGGTGGTGCTCGATGGCGAGCTCCTGCATGGCGCGGGTGCGCCGCGAGTGGGCGAGCTGCTGCAGGTGCGCGGGCAGCTCAGCCTGCATCCTGATACCCTGCGGCTGATGGACCGCCATGGCTTCGTGTATTATCCCGTGCAGATTCTTCTTGCCGCGAGGCCCCTGTCGCTACGGGAGTAAACACGCATGCAATTGATCATGTCTCTGACCTCACCCTATGCCCGCAAGGTGCGGGTGGTCCTGCTGGAAAAAGCCCTGCCCTTTGAAGGCGTGGTGGATATCCCCTGGAATCCGGACACCCAGGTGCCGGATTTCAACCCGCTGGGCAAGGTGCCGGTACTGCATCTGCAGGATGGCACGATGCTTTATGATTCCCGCGTGATCGTGCAGTTTCTGGAGCAGTACCACCCCGAGCCCGCCCTGCTGCCCCAGGGCATGAGTCGCGTCCATGCCCTGCGTGTCGAGGCCCTGGCCGACGGCATCATCGATGCCTCCGTGGCCATCTTTCTGGAGCGCAAGCGCCCGCCTGCCATGCAGGACGCGGCCTGGATCAATCGTCAGGCGCAGAAGATCGAGCGCGGCCTGCTGGCTGCCGAGGGCGAGCTCGCCATGCATGCCTGGTGCGTGGATGGCTGTTTCGGGCTGGCGGACATCGCCCTGGGCTGCATGCTTGAATATCTCGATTTGCGCCTGGATCTGCCCTGGCGCGATCAGCATCCACGCCTGGCGAACCTGCTCGAGCGCCTGAACCAGCGTCCTGCCTTTGCCGAGACGGCGCCGCCCCGGCAGTGATGGGCCATCTCCTTGTTGCATGAGCCAAATTTAGGCTAAAATTTAGCTCTAAATTCAGCTTTGAAGGAGCTCGTCATGGAACTGCTCTACACCAACGCCTCGGTCAGTATCAGCGAGCTGAAAAAGAACCCCAGCGCTGTCATCGAAGAGGCGGGCGGCTTTCCTGTCGCCGTGCTCAACCATAACAAGCCCGCCGCCTACCTGGTGCCCGCCGCCGCCTTCGAAGCCATGATGGAAAGGATCGAGGACATCGAACTCGCCACACTCGTCAAGGAACGCGAGCACGAGCCCACCGTCAAGGTTTCAATGGATGAGCTATAGCCTCGAATTCCGGGAAAGCGCCTGGAAGGAGTGGCAGAAGCTCGACCGTAACCTGCGTGAGCAATTCAAGGCCAAGCTGCTGGAGCGGCTGGAAAATCCCCGGGTCGAATCCGCGCGGCTCTCCGGCATGCCCGATTGTTACAAGATCAAATTGCGCGCCGCCGGTTACCGGCTGGTCTATCAGGTCTTCGATGAACGTGTGGTCGTGGTCGTGGTGGCCGTGGGCAAGCGCGAAGACAGCGCAGTTTACCGCAAGGCCAGGGGGCGCTTGAAATGATCCGCGACTACATTGGCTGTATGAAACAGAGCAACCCATTGCCCGGCGGCGAGATCGCCCTGTTCCAGGCACCCGACGGCCAGATTCGCCTGGACGTGCGCCTGGAGCGGGAGACCGTCTGGCTCTCCCTGAATCAGATGGCCGAGCTCTTTGGTCGCGACAAGTCTGTGATTTCCCGGCACTTGCGCAACATCTTCGCCTCTGGGGAATTGGATCGGACGGTAACTGTTGCAAAAAATGCAACAGTTCAAAAAGAGGGTGGACGGGACGTGGTGCGCGAAATCGAATACTTCGACCTCGACGCCATCCTCTCCGTCGGCTACCGCGTCAACTCCAAGCGCGGCACCCAATTCCGCATCTGGGCCACCCGCACTCTGCGAGACCATCTGGTCCAGGGCTACACCCTCAACGAACGCCGCCTGCTCTGCTTCATCATCAAGAATCACCCGTTCTCGGACGGCAACAAGCGCATCGGCAGCTTTATGCTCCTGCTCTACCTCGACTACAATCAGCCCGATGACCTGCCAGTTTCGTTTGTTTCAATGCCTGCTGTTGGCGCAGGCGAAGGGTCAATTCGCGTGGGTGAAACACGCCCCGCCGGTGAAGTGAATAAGGGGTTTACTGCTCTCCTCGAAGGTGACGTGCTCTTTGCCAAGATTACCCCTTGTATGGAAAACGGGAAGATGGCCGTTGTGCCCAAACTGGTGAATGGCTTCGGGTTCGGCTTCACCGAATTTCATGTACTCCGCCTCAGGGCGAGCATGGAGGCCAAGTATCTTTACTACTACGTTTCAAGCCAATCATTTCGCAGGAAAGCAGAGCGACACATGACCGGGGCCCAAGTGGGCGCCACTCTCCAGCGCGCCGAGCGCCTGCGGCAGTCCACCTTGAGTCGCGTTTTCGCTGGCAGTCTTTGTCCTGTGGAGGAGATCCCAGAGGCCGCGGCGTGACCATCGAAATCGTTGAAATCATCGGCCGTTCTGAGCAGGGCATCACAAAACCCTTCATCTGTCGTGGCGATGACGGTCAGGTTTATTTCGTGAAGGGGCGGGGTGCGGGTCGGCGCAGCCTGATCTGCGAATGGGTCGCTGGTCAGCTTGGGCGGCGGCTTGGCTTGCCCATCGCGCATTTCGAGATCGTCCAGGTTCCGCAGGAGTTGCTTTCCATCGCCATGCGAGACGACCTGGTCGAATTGGGCGCGGGGAAAGCCTTCGGTTCGCGCAAGGTTCCGGTGGTTGAACTGACGGCGTCCCATCTTGATGATGTGCCCGGGGAAGTGCAGCGGGATGTACTGGCCTTTGATTGGTGGGTGCGTAACGGCGACCGCAGCTTGGGCGAGACCGGCGGCAATCCCAATCTGTTCTGGGATATGGAGAACCAGGACTTGATGGTCATCGACCACAATCAGGCGTTCGACCCGGATTTTTCGCCGCGGGACTTTGCCTGTCTGCATGCCTTCCACGTGGAATGCCCAGTTCTGTTCGGCGACCGGGTTTTGCAACAGATGTATGTCAAACGCTTCCTGGGTGCGCTGGCGGATTGGGAAACGATCTGCCATACTGTGCCGCCCGAATGGTGGTTCTTGGATGCCGAGCAGACCGTGCCGACGAATTTCGATGTCCGGGCCACCTATCAGTTGTTGATTCAATGCCAAACCGATGGGTTCTGGAGCTTGGAATGACGAGGACACCCTGCCTCTATTCGATCGTCCGATTCACGCCCTTCGTGGAGACGGGCGAGTTCGCCAACGTGGGCATCATCATGATGGCCCCTGAGCAGCGTTTTTTCGAGTTCAAGCTGATGGTCCAGCGGCATGCGCGCGTTACGCACTTCTTCGAGCAGCTTGAAGCCAAGGTATTTCTCGCGGCGATGCGCAATCTGCAAAAGGAACTGAACCGGGTCGCCGGGGTATTGCGCCGGCATGGCTTTGATAAGCGCCTCAAGACGAACAATGTCGATTTCGCCAAGGAGTTGTTCGCCGAGATCGTTCGGCCCCGTGAGACCGTCATCAAGTTCAGCGAGCCTCGGGCCATCCTGGCCGGTGACATGGAGGAAACGCTGACCGAACTCTACCGCCATTATGTCGAGCGCTCCTTTGTCACCCGCGAGTATCAGGAGACGGTATTGGAGCGCGGCATGCGGCAGTGGCTTTCCCAGGCTCGGATCGCTGACCGTTTCAATCTCGTGAAAGTGGGTGACGACGAGTATCACGTCAACTTCCCCTTCGTCGAGCAGCGGGGCGATCGTCCGGTGAAGGCTATCAAGCCCTTGCATCTTGCCCACGACCAACCGACCAAAATCATCGAGCATGGCGGCCAGTGGGTTTTGCGGATCCAACAGCTTCGCAAGCGCCGGTATTTGCCTGATAAGGTGTTGTTCGCTGTGCAAGGCCCGAGGGACGATGGCCCGAAAGGACGTGCTTACGATGAGGTAGTCCATGGGCTGCAGGATACCGGTGTGACGGTTTTGCCCTACACGGACAAGGAAGACATTTTGGCCTTTGCGGCCGGGAGTGCATGATCAGCTTCAATCCGGAGGTTTGAATCGACTCCGGCTCACCCTGAGCGACACCGTCGAGCGCGGCGACTTCTGGGCCACCATCTCGAACAAGCAACCACCTCGAACAAGCAACTCAACTTCGTCCAGCACGTGAAAACCCTGCTCAAGCAGAATGGCCGCGCCGCGCTAGTGTTGCCAAGTAACGTGCTCTTCGAAGGCGGTGCCGGGGAAACCATCCGCAGTAAGTCCTGTACGAGTGCGATGTCCATACCCCGGCGCCACCCTGGCCTGAAACTTCTAACGGGGGGAGGGGAATGGCACAATGCGGGATCCATCACTGTTGCCAGCATGAACAAGGTTTTGAAAGCCAATGAAAATCGCCACCTGGAACGTCAATTCCCTCAAGGTGCGCCTGCCGCAGGTGCTCGACTGGCTGGCAGCGCAGCAGCCGGACGTGCTCTGCCTGCAGGAAACCAAGCTCACCGACGCGCAGTTTCCGCGCGCGGAGATCGAGGCGGCGGGCTATCAGGTGGTGTTCAGCGGTCAGCCGGCCTATAACGGTGTGGCGATTCTGGCGCGCGCGCCCATGACTGAGCTGGAGCGGGACCTGCTGGCCGACGACCCGCAAAAGCGTCTGCTTGCGGCCACAATCAACGGCGTGCGGGTGGTGAACGTCTATGTGCCCAATGGTCAGGCAGTGGGTTCGGAGAAATATGCCTACAAGCTCGCCTGGCTCACCGCGTTGCGCGACTATCTCGCGGATGCCCTGAAGCAGCACGAAAAGCTGGTGCTGCTGGGGGATTTCAATATCGCGCCCGAGGACCGCGACGTGCATGACCCGGAGGGGCTGGCGGGGCAGGTGCTGTTGTCCGAGGCCGAGCGTGCCGCCTTTCGCGAGCTGACCGCGCTGGGGCTATGTGATGTGTTCCGGCTGCACCATCAGGAAGGCGGGCTGTATAGCTGGTGGGACTACCGTGCCTTCATGTTCCGGCGCAAGCTCGGGATCCGGATCGATCTGATCCTGGCGAGTCCCATGCTGGCCGGGTCTTGTTCAAGTTGCGAGGTGGATGTGGCGCCGCGCCGGCTGGAGCGGCCCTCGGACCACGCGCCGGTCTGGGCCGAGTTCGTGGTTTGAATGAATCAGGGCCTAGGCTCCCATCGTTCCAGAGATTGCTGGCCGGGTCAGGGAAATGTCGCATGCCGGCCCAGATCACTGAAGCGGAGTCAATAGATATTTGTATCTATGGGCTTTTGGGTTGGTGTCGATAGTATGCCATTCAGGTTTCTGGCTCTAGGATGTCCTTCCCCGGCTCTGCGGGGAGCAAGGTGGCAATGTTGATGCGCATTGTGGATGATTGGCAAAATGCCGGTATTTTCCTTCTGACCATCGCTATTTTCCTGGTTTCTCCCGTACATTACGTACTGGAAAAGTGGGATGCGGGCAGCATGATCTCCATTCATGTGGAGGATCATGGCGCACACCAGCCCTCGGCTCCGTCCAATGCTGTGGAAGACATCGAATATTCCTGCATGCAACAGGACTGTGTGATCAGCGCATCGCTGGCTTTGCCGGGTTTCATTGCGATTCATTCCGCTTTGTCAGCCTTTTCATTTTATGCCCGCCATTATTCTACGCCTGACTTGAAGCCCCCGTCCGTGTCTATGGTTTGATCCTCGGCAATGCCGGGAAACACCAATTGATCGAACCTTGTCCTCGTCTGCTGCCGGCTGCTTTGCGGAGCGATGGCGTTACGGTGGCGACCCACGGCAGGATAACTTCTTCAAAAGGCAGAATGCTATGAAATTCGGTAAAATGCGGTTTACGGCCACGCTGTGCGTGGCGCTTTCTTCCATTTCGCTGGCGCAGGCGGGTAGCGGCAACGGCGAAGTCACTTTCATTCACATGGGCGACCTGCATGGTCACCTGATTCCTCACCCGAATGTGCGCAGCGACGGCAACGGCCAGAGCGAGGGCGGACTGGCACGCATCTACAGTCTGGTCCGGGAGATCCGGCAGGCCAAGCCACGGCAGACGTTACTGGTGAACACCGGCGACACCTTGCACGGTGGCGCGGAGGCCCTGTTCACCCAGGGCGAGGCGATGATCAAGGTGCTCAACGCCTTTCGCATCGATGCCTATGCCCCAGGCAACTGGGATTACGTCTACGGCGCGGACAAATTCATCGACTACTTCGCCGACAGTAAGCCCAAGGCCAACTGGCATGCGGTGATATCCAACCTTTACTATGACAACTATCCCGGTGCCGAGGCCAGGACCGGGCAGCACGTCGCCCCACCCTATATGATCAAGACCATCAACGGGTTGCGCGTGGGCATCCTGGGCTTCACCTCTGATCGCGGTCCGCAGGCCGGTGATCCGAACATCACCAAGGGGCTCAAATTCACCAACGGTGAGGCCGAGTACGAGAAATATGCCAAGCTGCTGCGCGAACAGGAAAAGGTGGATCTGGTGGTGGCCATTTCCGAACTGGGGCTGCACGGGAATCTGACCCTGGCCGACCGGATCCCGGGGGTGGATGTGATTCTCTCATCCGATAAGCACGAGATCACGCCCAAACCCATCGTGTCCAGGCACGGCACGCTCATCGTCGAGCAGGGCATGGATGGTCAGGTGGTCGGTGAACTGACCGTGCGGGTGAAAAATGGCAAGGTGGTCGACAAAAAATACGTGTCCCACCGCATTACGAACCGGCTCAAGGAGAATCCCGCCGTCGCTGCGTTGATCAAGTCCGTGCGCCGGCCCTACGTGGCGGGGCCGCAGTTCCGGCCGGGGCAGTTCAGGAACCCCATCAGCGGCGCCCCCCTGCGTTATCCCATTGATAGCGTGATCGGCCAGACCCAGGTCGCGCTGTATCGCAGCAATTTCAGCGATGAGGCCATGCCCGGCGTGATCGAGGGCAGCTCCCATGATTTCCTGACCGACGCCTTCCGCGTCATGACCGGGGCGCAACTAGGTGGTATCACCGGCTTCCGTTACGGTACCACGGTGGCGCCAGGGCCGATCAAGCTGGAGGATCTCTATCATTACATGCCGATCGGACCGCAGATCGCCAAGGGCGAACTGACCGGCGCGCAGATCAAGAAGACCCTGGAGGGCAATCCACAAGGGGAGCAGGGCCGGGTGAACGAATGGATCAACGGCTGGACGGCGGGCTACAGTGGCCTGACGGCGGATTTCGACCCGCTGGCGCCGCAGGGGGAGCGCGTCAGGAACATCCAGGTCAATGGCCAGCCGCTGGACTTGAACGCCAGCTACACGGTCGCCGGTTTCTACTTTGACCTGATTCCAGGCCAGATCAACCGGGTGCCGGCCAAGAATGTCACGGTGCTCAAGGACAAGGATGGCAGTCTGCTGGATGGCACCGATGTGGTGAAGCGTTATATCGAGTCCCTGCCGGCCAGCACAGTAACCGCCGATAATCTGCGCCTGAATCGTATCCGGCTCGTCAACCCGCTGCCGAAGCCGGAGCACGGCATCCGCGAGATCCAGCCGCTGGGTTCGGTGGCCAAGTAAGCGTTCCGGCGTGGTTCCTTCAAGCATGAGGCGGCCTTCGGGCCGCTTTTTTTAGTTAAATACCCGGATGACTGGATCACCTGGCCGCGGCCCCTATTCTTTCCATTCTGGATCATCCCTTTTAAGATGGTTCGCTTCATGCCGAGGAGCCCTTATGCCCCGTTTTCTGCCAGAACAACCATTAACTGAAGCCACTGCCCGAACAGGCATCCTGCTCGTCAACCTCGGCACGCCCGATGCCCCGACCGCGCCTGCGACGCGCCGCTATCTGAAAGAATTCCTGAGTGATCCGCGCGTGGTGGAGATCCCCCAGGCGGTCTGGTTGCCCATTCTCAATGGCGTCATTCTCAATACCCGTCCGGCGCGCTCGGCGAAACTCTACCGCAAGATCTGGCTGCCGGAGGGTTCGCCCTTGCTGGTGTATTCCCAGCGTCAGGCACAGAAGCTGGCGAGCGTGCTGGCGGATGGCGGCACACCGGTGACGGTGGAACTTGGCATGCGCTACGGTAATCCTTCCATCCCTGACGCCATGGCGCGGCTGAAGGCGGCCGGTTGCGATCGCATCCTGGTTTTGCCGCTCTATCCGCAGTATGCGGCGAGCACCACGGCATCGACCTTCGATGCCGTCAGCCGGGAGCTGACGCGCTATCGGCGGATACCTGCGCTGCGCATGGTCACCCGCTATCCGGATCATCCGGGCTACATCGATGCGCTGGCGGCCAGCGTGCGCGAGCACTGGGCGGCCCACGGCAAGCCCGAACGCCTGCTGATGTCCTTTCATGGCCTGCCCAAGCGCAGTATTGATCTCGGCGACCCTTACTATCACGAATGTCAGTTGACCGGGCGATTGCTGGCCGACGCCCTGGACCTGCCGGAAGATGGCTATCTGATCACCTACCAGAGCCGCTTTGGGCGAGCGGAGTGGCTGCAGCCCTATACCGTCCCGACCCTGGAGGCCTGGGCGAAGGCGGGGATCAAGCGGGTGGATGTGATCTGCCCGGGTTTTCCGGCGGACTGCCTGGAGACCCTGGAGGAAATCGCCATGGGCGGCAAGGAGAGCTTTCTGGCCGCTGGCGGCGAGCAGTTTCGTTACATCCCGGCGCTCAACGAGCGCGAGGACTGGATTGCCGCGCTGGCGCGGATCGCCCGCGAGGAACTGGGAGGCTGGCTGGAGGCCTCGCCAACTGGCAATCCCGAATCGATAACGGGTATCCGGGCTGTCAGTGTTGGTGTCCAGGACGAGTGGGCCTGAATTCGCCGCGCTCCAGCGGAAACACGGCGGTTTCGGGTTGAAGCGTGACGTGATCGATGCCGTATCGCTCCTGCAGCATCTGGCGCAGGCCTTCGAGGGTTTCCAGCCAGAGGGCCATGTCCTGCATCACCACGTGCGCGGACAGGGCGATGGAGCCCGAACTCACGGTCCAGATATGCAGGTCGTGCACGGACTTCACCTGCTTGACTTCGGCCATGCTGCGCCCGACCTCGGCCATATCGATCTGCGCCGGCACGCCTTCCATCAGCACGTGCAGGGCCTCGCGCAACAGGCGCACGGTGGAGAGCAGGATCAGCACCGAGATGGCGATCGACAGGATGGGATCGATCGGCGTCCAGCCGGTGAAGAAGATCACGGCTCCGGCCACCAGTGCCGCCACCGAGCCAAGCAGATCGCCCATGACGTGCAGGAGTGCGGCGCGGGTATTGAGGTTCTCCTCACCCTGCGACAACAGCCAGGCCACCAGGATGTTCACGCCCAGGCCGATGGCGGCCACGATCATGACTGCGCCACCCTGAACCGGCTGCGGATTTTGCAGGCGTTGCACGGCTTCATAACTGATGCCGGTGATCACCGCCAGCATGAACAGGGCATTGACGAGGGCGATCAGCACCTCGGCGCGCGCCAGGCCAAAGCTGTGGCGGGCCGAGGGCGGGCGCTTGGCGATCCAGGCCGCCAGTGCGGCGAGCCCCAGGGCACTGGCATCGGTGACCATGTGGCCGGCGTCACCGAGCAGGGCCAGGGAGCCCGACCACCAGCCGGCAATCGCTTCGACCAGGGCAAAGCCAAAGGTCAGCAGCAAGCCCCAGCGCAGGCTCTGACCGGCACTGTGGCTGTGTCCGTGGGCATGGGAGTGCCCGTGCGCGTGACCGTGGGAATGGGCCATTCTGCCCCCGCCTGTTTTATGGAATGGCCCTATTGTTCCACAGTCCGCGGGGGCTTGTCAGTGATCCGCGTCGGATGCGGTTCAGCCGCTGTCATCCAGGCGTCTGGCGCGCTGCTGGAGTTTCTCGAAAAAAAGTTCGTTCAGGCCCAGCACCCAGGCAAGCGAAGCCATCCAGCCGGCCAGCACGTCAGATGGGTAGTGCACGCCCAGGTAGAGCCGTGACAGGCCGATCAGGAGCACCAGCGGAATCCCGATGAGCAGGGCGGCCCCGCGCCAGCGCGTGGGCCAGAGCAGGATGATGAGCGTGAGCGCCAGCGCCATCGAGACCATGGCGTGCCCGCTGGGGAAGCTGTAGGTGCCCAGCGGTGCCAGGGACTGCCAGAGATCGGGCCTTACCCGCGCGAAGAAGAGCTTGATGCCCTGATTCAGGGCCAGCGCTCCGCCCACGCCCAGCAACACGAAGGTCGCGTCCGCCCAGCAGCGGCGCCAGAGCAGCCAGAAAAACAGCCCCGTGCCGACCACCAGTGGACCGATGAAGCCAATCCGGGTGAAAAACAGCATGATCTGGTCCAGGGCCGGCGTGGCCTGGGCGTGCAGATACAGGAGGGTGGCCTCATCCCAGGAGAATGACTCCTTTTCCCAGACATCCTCGGCCAGGGCGCCGAAGAGGTAGAAAGGTAACAGCACCCCGGCAAACAGCAACAACAGGCGCCCGCGCCGGGCCTTGAGCAATCCCAATAGCGCCTGCATTCTTTGATCCAATGCCATGTGTCAGGCCTTTTGCCGTATCCGCAGCAGGAGGAAGGCGGTCACACCCAGGATGAGCAGCCCCAGCAGCAGGATTTCCGCATGCTGGATGCGGCTGAGCAGCAGCTTGAGGCTGGCGCTGAAGAGATAGCCCAGGCCGGCTATGACAGCACTCCAGAGCAGGGAGGCCGGCAGGTTGATGATGGCAAAGCGCAGGCGCGGATAGCCCTGGCTGCCGAGCAGCAGTACCGCCACGGTACGCACCCCGTACATGAAGCGAAACAGCACGGCGGCAAGATCACCGTAACGGGCGATCACCTGCCGAGCCTTGGGGGCATTGCGCTGCAGCCGCGGAAAGCGTTCGAGCAGACGGGGGCCATAGTGATGCCCGACCAGGAACAGGCCCTGTTCGACGATGCTGCTGGCCACCCAGGCAGTCAGGATGACCTTGATCAGGTCCATGTGTCCGGCATGAGCCAGCGCCCCGGCCAGTGCAAGAATGGCCTCGCCTTCGGCCAGTACACCCAGAAAAAGCAGCAGGTAGCCGTGCTGCTGCAAAAAATCATGCAGCAGTGCTAGGCTGTCCGGGCCGAGTCCCAGTGCTTCCAGCAGTTCGTTCATGCAGCCTCCGGTTTCTGGCGGCCCTGCATCAGCAGATACAGGGCGGGCATGAGCAGCAGCACCAGCGGCACGGCCAGCAGCAGGCCCGAGATGATGGCGATGGCCAGCGGCGTCTGCATGGCCGAGCCCGTGCCGATGCCGAGCGCCAGTGGCAGCAGGGCCAGGATGGCAATCAGCGAGGTCATCAGGATCGGCCGCATGCGCTGGGTGCCGGCCTCGATCAGGGCCGGGCTGTCGTGATGGCCTTCCAGGCCGAGTTCGGCGAAGTAGAAGATGGCGACCTCCGTGACGATGCCGATGATCATGGTCATGCCCATCATGGCGGAAATATTGAGTTCGGTACCGGTCAGCCACAAACCCACAAAGACTCCGCTCACCGCCAGCAATACCGTGGCGAGAATCGCCAGCACCACGGCGAAACGCTCATAGAGAAAGAGCAGCAGCACCGTGACCAGCAGCAGGGCGGCGGCGAAAACCACGCTGAGATCGCGGAAGGACTGCTGCTGTTGCTGGTAAAGACCGCCATACTCGATATATACCCCGGCGGGCAGATTGAAGTTGCGCAGGCCGGCCTGCACGTCCTTCATGGTGGAGCCGAGATCGCGGCCCTCGATGCGGGCGGTGACCGCCACCATCGGCTTGAGGTCTTCGCGCACGATCTGCGCCTGGCCCTGGCTGATGCTGACCGTGGCGATGCGGCTCAGGGGCAGGACATGACCGTCCGGGGCTTGCAGGCGCAGACCTTCGAGTTGCTGCACGCGCGCGCGCAGGTCGGCAGGCGTCCACACGCGCAGGCCGATCATCTTCTCGCCGGCCGGGATCTGGCTCGCCACGTTGCCGGCGAGCAGGTCCTTGATCTGGCGCGTGGCGGCTTCGGGATCCAGCCCCTCCAGGCCGGCACGAACCCGGTCCACGCGGATGTCGATGGCGTCCCCCGCGATGACCACGCCACTGAGCACTTCCACCACGCCCTGGACCTTGCCGATGCTTGCTGCGATCTGCGGCGCGAGTTGCTGCAATTGCGCCTGATTGTCGCCAAACAGCTTGACCTCGATGGGCTGGGGCACGGCGGTCAGGTCACCGATGAGATCCTCCATGAGCTGGGCGGTTTCGATCTGCAGGCCCGGCACCTCGGTTTCGACGCGTTGTCGCACCTCGCTCATGATGCTTTCGATATCGCGGCGCGGCATGGGTTTCAGGTGAATGAAGAAATCGCCCTCATTGGCCTCGGTGAGCCCGCCACCCAAGGCGGTTCCGGTACGGCGCGAGTAGCTGTCCACCTCGGGTGTGGCGCGGACAATCGCCTCCACCTGGCGCAGCAGGCGGTCGGTCTCGGTGAGCGAGGTGCCGGGTGGGGCCTTGTAGTCGAGAATGAAGCCGCCCTCGTCCATTTTTGGCATGAAGCCCGAACCCGTGTGGCTGAAGGCGAAATAGCCGATGCCGACCAGCACCAGCATGGGCAACAGCACCAGCACGGGGCGGCGCAGCAGCCAGCCCATGCCGCGGCCATAACCATGGTGAAGCCGGCTCAGCAGGGGCCCGCGATGCTCCAGGCGGGCGGCGGTTTCCGGTTTGATCCAGAGATGCGCCAGCAGGGGCACGGCCAGGAAGGCCACGAAAAAGGAGATGATGAGGCTGGCGGCCATGGTCAGCGCCAGGGCCTTGAAAAACCCGCCGCTGACACCGCCGAGAAAGGCCAGCGGCGCGAAGATCACCACCGTGGCCAGCGAGGAGCCCGCCAGCGGGCGGGCCATTTCCATGGCTGCCTGAAGTACTGGCGTCCCGCTGTCTTCCCGGGATTCGCTCAGCCGGCGCATGATGTGCTCGATCATCACCACGGCATCATCGACGATGAGCCCCACGGCGGCCGCCATGCCGCCCAGGGTCATGATGTTGAAGCTCATGTTCAGGACATTCAACAATAATACCGTGGCGGCCAGCACGCCCGGCAGTACCAGGGCGACGATCAGGGTGATGCGCAGGTTACGCAGAAAGAGCAGCAGGATCACCGCGGCCAGCAGGGCGCCGATGCCGATGGCGTCGCGCACGCTCAGGGCCGAGGCGACCACCAGTTCGGATTGGTCATAGTAGGGCTTGATCTGGATGTCGGCCGGGATCTGATGAGCAAAGCTCGCGAGTTTCTGCTTGACCGCCTGGGTGATGGCGACGGTATTGGCGCCGCGCTGCTGGCGGATGTTGACCAGCACGGCATCCAGGCCGTTGGCGGTGACACGGGTCCATTGCGGCGCCACGGCGGGGACCACCTGAGCCACATCGTCGAGTTCGACCACGCCCGTGCCACCGGTACGCAGCACGGTATGGCGGATCTCGTCGAGATTGTGCAGGCTGGTATCGGAGAGCACCAGATACAGCCGGTAATGATCCTCCAGCCGGCCGACCGCGCTCAGGACATTGCTGGCCGAGAGCGCGGTGGCGACGTCCTGCAGGGTGAGGTTGTAGGCCTGCAGGCGCGCCGGATCGACGCGCACCTGGTACTCCGCCTGACGCCCGCCGAGCACGTCCACCCGCGCCACGCCGGGGATGGCGGTGAGCAGGGGGCGCAACTGAAAGTAGGCAAAGTCGCGCAGGGCGACCGGGTCACGTTGCTTTGAAGTCAGGGCCAGGCCGAGCACCGGAAACACGGTGGGGTCCATGCGCCGGGCCTCGAAGCGGGTGCCGGCCGGCAGCTCCGGCAGGGACTGGTTCACTGCCGCCTGCACCTGCAGCAGGGCGGCGATCATGTCATGGCCCCAGCCGAAGTTCACCGACAGTTCCGCCGAGCCACGGCTGGAGGTGGAGCGGATGCTTTCCACGCCCGGCACGGCTCGCAGGGCCTGCTCCAGTGGCTGCGTGACCTCCAGCACCATGCGGTTGACTGGCCGGTCGCCGGCATCCACCGATACCACGATACGCGGAAAATCGATGGTGGGAAACAGCGAAACCGGCAGCTTCATGGCCGCCAGCGCGCCGCCAATGGCCAGAATGGCCAGCAAGAAGAGCAGGGAGCGTGCATGGCGCTGCAGCCAGGCCCCCATCATCGCTTGCCCCCATCGAGCCGCAGCGCCATGCCGTTTTTCAGTTCGTAATTGCCGAGTATGACCACGCGTTCACCGGGCTGCAGACCGGCGCGGATCTCGATCACCTGCCCGGTATCCTGGCCGATGCGGACCCAGCGCTGCCAGGCGCGTCCCTGCCGCGCCACGAACACATAGGGCCGGCCCTGCTGGTAGAGCACGGCGCTGCGCGGCACGGTCAGGGCCTGGGCCTGGCTCAGGATGATCTCGCCGCGCACCATGGCATTGGCCAGCAGGCCGGGACCGCCGGCCAGGGGCACGACCACCTCGGCCAGGCGGGTCCTGGGATCGACCTGGCGGTAGATCTCGCGCACCGCACCGGTGACCGGCTTGGCGCCGGTATACAGGGCCTGCACGCGCACCGGCATGCCGGTGCGGATGCGGTCGATGTCCTCGGGCTCGACGCCAAAGCGCACGCGCAGGCGGTTGCCCTGGGCCAGACGCAGCAGCGGGGTGCCAGGGGCGGCGATCTCGCCGGCGCGCAGCATCACCTGTTCCACCACGCCATCCATGTCCGCGCGCAAGGTGCGCACCGGGCTGGCCCCGAGGCGCTTGCGGATACTGGCGAGCATTGCCTGGGCCTTGGCCAGGGCCTGATCGGCGGCCTGAACCTCGGCATTGGTGGCGAGCTGACGCGCGCGCAGGTCACGCAGGCGCTTGACTTCCTTGCCGGCGAACTCGACCTCGATCTCGGCATTACGCCGTTCCAGCCGGGCGTTGGCGGTATTTTCCAGCTCGATCAGGGGATCGCCCTTATGCACCGTCTGGCCCGCCGCCACGAACACCCGCCGCAGCAGTCCCTCGCCCTGCACGTCCACGGTCTGGCCGTGCTCGGGCGCATATTCGACCGTCCCAAAGGCGGTCAGGGTGTCCTGGATGGTCCGGGTCGAAGCCGGCGCGAGCCGTGACAGCACGCTGGGCGCGGCCCAGGCCGGTGTGCTCAGCAAGAGCATCGTCAGGATCAGAGGGCGGGCAAGGGGCATCGATTCTCTCCTAGGGCTGAAGCGGCGCGCCGACTGCGATATCCAGCGCGGCGCGCTGTTCGGCGATGTTCTGATCGAGGCTCAACAACTGCAGTTGATAGCTGAGCAGGCTGGCGCGAATGGTTTCGTAACTCAGCAATGGCACGTCGCGGCGCTGGGAGGCTTCACGCAGCACGGATTCGGCGTGCTCCAGACTCGGCAACTTGCTGGCGAGCGCCGTCCGCTCGCGCGCCAGGCGCATCAGATCCGCCGTGATCTGGCTGATGTCGGCGCGGGTTTGAAAGAGGCGCGTGCTGTATTCGGCAAAAAGCTGTTCGCGCGTGGCGCGGGCCAGGGCGATATTGCCGCGATTGCGATTGAACACTGGCAGGTCCAGGCTGACGCTGGCGCCTATGGTGCGGATGCCGGAGGTGTCGCTGGCCCGGGAAAGGCCAAGGTTGAAGCGCGGGAACTGGCCCAGCACGGCGCGATAGAGCGTCGCCTCCTGGCTGGCGTAGCCGGCCTGCAGGGCCAACAGATCCAGGCGCTCGTGACGGGCACTGGCGAAGAGCTGCGCGGGATCAGTGGCCTCGGGCTCGGCAGCCGGCCGGATGCCGAGCTTCAGCATCTGCTCCGGCGGCAGCCCCAGATTGCGATTGAGGTCCTGGCGGTTCTTTTCGATCTCGCGCTGCAGGGCCAGCAGGCGGTCGCGGGCATCGATCAGGGCGGATTCGCGCAGGGCGAACTCGTCGAGCTTGATGTCGCCGCGCTTTAGATTGCGCCTTGCGGCCTGATACAGGCTGTCCGCCACCTGTTCCGCCTGGCCGGCAATGCCCGCCTGGCGCTCCAGATAGCCCAGGCGCACCCCGAGCAGGCGTGCCTGATTGGCGGTCAGCCATTCCTGCCAGGCAATGTCATAGCGTACCTGCTGCGCCTGGGTACGGGCGATGCGCTGCTCGGCGTGGCGGGTGATGAGTCCAAAGATGTCCCAGGACAGGCCCAGATTGTAGGCGTTGACGAGATCCGGCCCGCTGCTGGTGGGGTGATCGAGGCCGGCGCTCAGTTGCGGGTCGGGCAACAGGCCGGCGCTGAACACCTGGGCACTGGCCACGCCGGCGCGGGCGCGCTGGGCACGCAAGTCGGGACTGGCAATGACGGCGATGACCGCCAGCTCGCGATCGGTCAGGGGCTTGCTGAAATCGAGTGTCAGGGGTGGCAGACGCGGATGTTTCAGCTCGGACGCCATTTTCTGCAGCAACGCGGGTGAGGGCGCCGCCAGGCTCTCTTGCATGGCGGCGCTGTCCAGCGGTTTGGCCTGATAGCTGGCGCAGCTGCTCAGCAGCACAGTGCTCAGGACGAACAGCAGGATTCCCGGGGCATTTGGCATTGTTGTTCCCCTGTAAAAACCCGCGCCGACTGGCGGCGCGGGGAATGGGTATGGTATCAGTCCTTGTCGTCGTGGCTTTCGGCCTTTTCTTCATCGGCCTCGGACACGGCCTTGAGGATGTTGCCGGTCTGGGTATCGACCTCGACCGCCATCACGCCGCGGGCACTGGCGACCTCCACTTCATAGACCGGCTTGCCCTTTTCCATTTCGAGCTCGGCGGCCAGGGCCTTGCCGCGCACATGCTGCTCAGCGGCATTGACGGCCTGGGCCAGCCCGACACGGGCCTGCTGGAGCGCGGCGATCTCCTGCCGGTCTTCCTGCGCCTCGCGATCCGGCTGGCTGGCGTAAACGATCCCCGCACCTGAAAGCGTCAAGGCACCCAGTACTGCGACAATCCATGATTTATTAAGCATAATCAACTCCTGTCGGCAATCTGGCAAAGCATGATTGCCCTGCCTGAGCCGCTATCTTCCAGTCGTCTGCTTAAGGGCGGCTTAAGGTGCGCGCTGCAATATCGCTCTTGTTGCGGCGAGTCTGAAGAGGAGAAAGAGATGCGTATCCTGCTGGTGGAAGATGATGCCCTGCTCGGCGATGGCGTGCGCCAGGGCCTCAAACTGGAGGGCTATGCCGTGGACTGGCTGCGCGATGGTGCACAGGCTGATGCCGCCCTGCAGAGCGAGTCCTATGAACTCCTGCTGCTGGATCTTGGCCTGCCGCGCCTGTCCGGCCTGGAATTGTTGAAAGCCCTGCGAATCCGCGGCCAGACCCTGCCGGTGCTGATCCTCACCGCCCGCGATGCCGTGGCCGACCGGGTGCAGGGGCTCGACGCCGGCGCCGATGATTATCTGGTCAAGCCCTTCGATCTCGATGAGCTCGCCGCCCGCGTGCGCGCCCTGCTGCGCCGGCCCGCTGCTCAAGCCGGCAGCCAGCTCGTGCATGGCGATCTGGTGCTCGATCCCGCCACCCACACCCTGTCGCGCGCTGGCCAGCCCGTCAATCTGTCCGCCCGCGAATACCAGCTCCTGCACACCCTGCTGAGCAAGGCCGGGCGCGTGCTCTCGCGCGAGCAGCTCGAAAGTGCGCTCTATGGCTGGGACGAGGAGGTCGAGAGCAATGCCGTCGAGGTGCACATCCATCATCTGCGCAAAAAGCTCGGCACTGAGCTGATCCGCACCGTGCGCGGTGCCGGCTACGTGATCGACAGGGCCTGAGATGCATTCCCTGCGCCTGCGCCTGCTGCTCTGGCTGATTCCCTCGGTGTTGCTGCTGTGGATCGGCGCGCTGGGCTTCAGCTATGTCGACAGTCGCCGCGAGATGCAGGACGTGTTCGACCGCTATCTGCTGCAGATCGCGCAGAGCCTGCTCAGCCAGGGCGCCACGCCCGCCGCGCTGTCGCCGGAAATCGCCGAAGAAATCGAACATGAGGACGAGCATCAGCTCGTATTCCGGGTTCTCGATAGGGCCGGGCGGGTCATAAGCCAGTCCGCAGGTGCTCGCGTGTTCCCGCTGCAGACCCCCGAAGGTTTTTCCCGCCTGCGCGTTCATGGTGTACAATGGCGGGTGCTCACCTTCAATGAAGCCGGCAGCCAGCGCCGGGTGCTGGTGGCCGAGCCCCAGGACGTGCGCGACGAGATGTTGCGCGAGTTCATCTGGGATACTTTCATGCCGGTGGTGCTGGCCCTGCCATTTCTGGCGCTGCTGATCTGGCTTGGGGTGGGCCGCGGGCTCAAGCCCCTGCGCGAGCTGGCGCGCACTCTCAAGACTCGCGCGCCGGATTCGCTAGCGCCGGTGCAACTCGAAAATCCCCCCGCCGAACTGCAGCCCTTGCAGGTGGCCCTCAACGAACTACTCGGCAGGCTGGCGGAGGCCTTCGCGCGCGAGCGGCGCTTCACTGCCGATGCCGCGCATGAACTGCGCACCCCGATTGCCGGCATCCGCCTGCAGGCTCAGGTGGCCCTGCGCAGTACGGAAGACGATGCCCGGCGTCAGGCCCTGCGCCAGGTGATTCAGGGCGCGGATCGCGCCACGCATCTGGTGGCGCAGTTGCTGACACTGGCGCGGCTGGAACCGGGGCATGTCCTGGAGAAAGCGCCGGTGGATCTCTGTGCCCTGACCGAGGAAAGCGTGGCCAGTCTCGCCCATGATGCCGCCGCGCGCGGCACCCGGCTTTCCCTGCGCTGCGAGGCCCCGATATGGGTGCAGGGCGAGGCCGGCAGCCTGGGCATCCTGCTGCGCAATCTCATCGACAATGCCATCCGCTACGGCGGATCGCAGGGCTCGGTCGAGATCGATATCAGGCAAGGGGAGCCCGGAATCGAGCTGTCCGTGATGGATGCGGGACCCGGCATTCCGCCTGAGGAGCGGCAGCGGGTACTGGAGCGTTTCTATCGGCGCCTGGGCACGGAGGAGGAGGGCAGTGGGCTCGGACTGTCGCTGGTGGCGCGCATTGCCGCCATGCATAGTGCCAGTCTGCAACTCGGCGCGGGCCTGAACGGACGCGGGCTCGGAGTATTCATCCGCTTTCCGGGCTGAAAATGGATGACGGGTCCGATTGACATCGGCTTCCTTCCGTCCCTTAATGGTTGTTAGCAAACTAGCAATTTGCCTTCGGATGCGGGAGGGTTGCGTATGTGGCTGGAGCAGCGGGTATTGCAGCAGGTTGGGCGGCGGCTCTCGGATCAGCAGATCCCACTACGCGTGGTGCTCTGGAATGGCGAAAGCCATGAACTCGGCCCGCAGCCGAAGGTGGATCTGCACCTGAAATCGCCTCGCGCAGTGCGCCATTTCCTGCGTCCGAATCTGGATCGGCTGGGCGAGGCCTATGTCGAAGGCGAGATCGACATTCGTGGTCCGCTGGAACAGACCCTGCACATTGCCGAGGCGCTCTGCCCGGGGACCGGCAAGGGCCGTACCCGCCCCCTCCTGAGCCACCTCATCCACCGCCACAGTCGCCAGCGTGATGCCGAATCCATCCAGCGGCATTATGACATCTCCAATGATTTCTACGCGCTCTGGCTGGACCGCAACATGGTCTACTCCTGCGCCTACTACAGGAGCGGCCAAGAGGACATCCACCAGGCCCAGGAGCAGAAGCTCGACCACATCTGCCGCAAGCTGCGCCTGCAACCCGGTGAACAGTTTCTCGACATCGGTTGTGGCTGGGGGGCGCTGATTGTCTGGGCGGCTAGGCATTATGGCGTGCGCGCCACTGGCGTGACCCTCAGCCAGGGCCAGTATCAGCATGCCCGTCAGCGCATCCGCGAGGAGGGCCTGGAAGGACAGGTCGAGGTCCGCCTGCAGGATTACCGCGACATTCCGGGCGATGCGATTTACGACAAGATCGCTTCGGTGGGCATGTTCGAGCACGTCGGCATCAAGCAGCTACCCGTCTATTTCGCCAGCATCCAGCGCCTGCTCAAACCAGGCGGGCTGGTGCTCAACCATGGCATCACCACCTGCGACCCAGATCCACGGCACGCCGGGGTGGATGCCGACAGCTTCATCCATCGCTATGTCTTTCCCAATGGCGAACTGGCGCATCTGAGCCTGGTGCTCAATGCCCTGGAGCGGCAGGATCTCGAAACACTCGACGTCGAATCCCTGCGGCTGCACTACGCCAAGACCCTGATGCACTGGGTGAGTCGGCTCGATGCGCAGCAGTCACGCGCACTTGAACTGGCGGGTGAACGCAGTTTCCGCATCTGGCGCATTTACATGGCCGCGTCCGCGCATGCCTTCCTGCGCGGCTGGATCTCGATCTATCAGGTGCTTGCGACCCGTCAGGAGACCAGCGGGCTGGTCCGTCATCCCTGGACCCGCGAGTATCAGTACGCCAATCCGATGGCGCACAACCAGCCCGAAGAGGAGTTGCAAGCGGCCGCAAGTTCCCAGCCCTTGCCAATGTGAGCAGGAAATCGGGCATGAAAAAGCCGGGCACGAGGCCCGGCCTGATGAAGTTGCCAGCTTAGGTTCTTCGCACCGATCGATAGATGAAGAGCAGTAGTATCGCGCCCAGTATGGCGATGATCATGCTGCCCAGCGTAAAGCTGTTCGCCGTTCCCAGACCGATGGCGCTGGCGATGAAGCCACCCAGCAGGGCGCCGGCAATGCCCAGCAGAATGGTCATGAAGATGCCGCCTGGGTCATTGCCCGGCATGATCCACTTGGCCAGTACACCCACGATCAGCCCAAACACGATCCATCCAAGAATGCCCATGATTCACCTCCTCGTGATGACAGCCATTTTTACGAAGAACGCCAGGATTGACGTTATTAGTGCTGCTCCCCGGACAGGCAGCATCCAGGATCTGGCGTACTAGTCGCCGATGACGTACACCTCATCCAGTACTTCTGATACACCCTCTACCGACGCGATGGTTTCCAGTAGCGCCTCCAGTTCCTCGGAGGAATCGACCTCTCCCCGGACAGTTACAATGTCGCCATCCACCGTCAGGTCCAGCCGCTCCTCATCGAAATCTCCCCGAACTTGCAAGGTCTCCATGACCGCCCGCAACAGTTCATCGGCCTCCCGGATCATCGGATCACTGTCCGGCAGCATGTCTTCCCGGCCCAGACCCTGATGTTCGGCGGGTGCCATGCCCTCGCGGTCCGGCGAATTGGCCTCGTGAAAGCTGTCGTCCGGCACTGGGTGTTGCGGCGGCACATACGATATTGCCTCCTCGCGGGAGGCCAGGAAGTCGTCCGTCAGACCCGACTTCGGGTCCTCGTTGAGGTCCCCGGTATCGGCCGTCGGGTGTTGAATCGGTTGTTCGTCGCGCGATTCCGGCCAGGTCTCGTCACGTGGCATGGTCTCATCGGCGGAGACATACTCCTCAAGATCGACGGGCCAGTCCTCGACGCTGTCGAGCCGGGTCTCCCGATCGGTCTGGCCGGGATTGCCCGATGGCTGGGCCGGCGTCGGCTTGAGATCCTGGTCGTGTTGCTTCGCCATTACCTGCTCCTTGTCGCAAAGGTCCAGCGTTCAAAACTGTACAATTAGGCAGTCAGACTGCCTGCCAGTTCACTTGAAAAGCTGGGCGGAAAGCTTTAGGACCAAGGGCGGAGCGTTCAGCGGATCAGGGCGGAGATGGATTTGAAGGCGTGGTGGCCGGCATCTGCCAGCCATTCGAACAGGGTGGATTCGACATTGCTGACGATGATGCCGGCCTGGCGCAGGCGCGCCAGGGCATTGGTCTTGTGGGCATCGTTCCGGGAGGCGACCGCGTCCTCGACGACGAACACGGCATGGCCTGCGGCCTGCAGTTGCAAGGCGGTCTGCAGCACGCAGATGTGCGTCTCCACGCCGGCGATCACGATGCAGCGTCGGTTGGCGCTGGCAAGCGCGGCATCCACGCCGCTCACGCCGCAGCAGGAAAATTGCGTCTTATCGATGGCGGGTGTATCCAGGAATGGCTGCAAGGCGGTCGTGGTCGGCCCCAGGCCTTGACGGTGCTGCTCGGTATGCAGTACCGGGATGTCCAGCAACCTTGCCGACTGGGCAAGCACGCTCGCCTGATGGATCAGCGCGTGGCGGGTATCCGGGTTGATGGCGCCCAGCAATCTGTCCTGCAGGTCGATCAGCAGGAGCAGGGATTCATCCGCGCGGGCGAGCAGGGTCATCAATAGCGGGGTGTTTGTGGGTCGGCCTGCAGGGACCAGGCATCGATGCCGCCGAGCAGATTGGTGACCTGCACGCCATGGTGGTCCAGAAAGTAACCGACCTGCATGCTGCGCACGCCATGATGGCAATAGACGATCACTTCCTGGTCACGGGGGATTTCAGCGAGACGTGCCGGCACTTCGCCCATGGGGATCAGCGTGCTGCCGGGCAGGGCGACGAGCTGATTTTCCCAGGGCTCGCGCACGTCCAGGAGAAAGGGGCTTTCTCCCAGTTCCAGCCGTGCCTTGAGCGCTTGCGGGCGGATGTGCTGCATCAGAACACGAAGACCCGCTCTTCCTCGACATTGCGCAGTGGTGCAATGTCGGTCTCGAAGAGATCTTCCGATTCAAAGACGTTCTCGGCAACGCGCGTGTAGCGGCGGGCATTCATCACCGGCGACTTGCCGACGATGGCAATCAGCCTGCCGCCGATGTTCAGCGAGCGCTTGAAGGCTTCCGGCAGTTTCGGCACGGACCCTGTGATCACGATCACGTCATAGGGACCGTGCCGGTCCCAGCCGCGTGCGGCATCTCCGGTTTCCAGCGTGACATTGCCGATGCCATGGCTTTCCAGTTTTCCCGCGGCGGCTTCGGTAAAGGCCGGTATGTCGTCCACCGAGACCACATGCGCGCTCATGGCCGCCAGCAGGGCCGTGAAATAGCCGCTGCCGGTGCCCACTTCGAGCACCTTGTCTTCGGGGCGGAGCATCAACTCCTGCAGCACCCGGGCCTCCTGCTTGGGCGTCCACATGTATTCGCCTTCGCCAATGGGAATGTTGAAGTCGCCGAAGGCCATCCTGCGATAGGCGACGGGCACGAAGTCCTCGCGGTGGGTGCGCGCAATGGTGTCCAGCACAGTGGGGTCCAGAACTTCCCAGGTCCGGATCTGGGATTCAATCATGTTGCGGCGGGCAAGCTCGAAATCCATGGTGTTTCCTGAAGGCCGTTGATTCGGGAACGTGAAAGTACCAAAGACTCTGATTCTAGATTTTTTTTCGCGATAAAGCACCCCTCGCCGGCAGGCTGCCATGCACCGGCGCCGGCCGGGTGTTTTGGCCCACGCCCTGAACGTGGCTGATCATGGTGCCTGAAAGGCTGAGGTCGGCAGTACCGGCACGGTCTGAAAGTTTTCCGGCAGCTTGCCGGTCAGGCTCTCCAGGAACGCCACGATCTGTTTCACCTGTGTATCACTCAGCGTCTTGCCGAGCTGGGCCCTGGCCATGATGCGGATGGCATCGGGCAGTTCGGTCACCGAGCCGTCATGGAAATAGGGCGGCGTCATCACCACGTTGCGCAGGATCGGCACCTTGAACACGTAAAGGTCCGCCGCGTTTTTGGTGACATCGAAGCGCCCCTTGTCCGGCTCCTTGCTCCCGGTCAGCTTCCAGTAATCCTCGAAACGGCCGAACTTCTGATACATGGTGCCGCCGACGCCGGTGCCATTGTGGCAGCTCGCGCAACCGACGCTGATGAATTCCCGCAATCCGGCCTGCGCGGTGGGCGACAGGGCCCTGGTATTGCCCTTGAGATAGGCATCGAAGGGGGCGGGCGTGACCAGGGTGCGCTCATAGGCGCCAATGGCGGTGCCCCAGTTGTCCTGAGTGAACGGTGAGGGATCCCTGGGGAAGGCGGCCTTGAACAGCGGCAGATAGCCGGGGATGGCCTTGAGTTTGGCAATGGCGTCTTCATATTTTGCCAGGCCAAAGCTCGGGGGGCCTACCAGTGCCTGCACCGCCTGATCCTCGACCGATTTGCGGTCGCCGCGCCAGTGCGCCGCAATGGCGCCCTGGAGTGCGGCATTCAGGACCGTGGGCGAGTTGCGCGGATTGGCCTTGCCATGATTGCCGATGGCCTTGCGCAGTCCATCGGTGCCATAGAGCTGGGGCAGGTGGCAACGGGCGCAACTGACCGTGCCGTCCACCGAGATGCGCGGGTCGAAAAAGAGCTTGCGGCCCAGTTCCACCCGGGCTGGACTGATCGGGTTTTCCTGGGTCGCCATGTTGTCAGGCAGGGGTTTGAACAGCTGCCGGGCCTGCTTGAGCAGAGCCTGATCGCCGGTTTCAGCCAGCCCCGCTGCGGGAGTGAGCAAGTTCAGGCCAGTGGCCAGGAGAGCGGTCGCTAGGGTTGTTTTCATGACTTTTCTCTCAGACAGGCGGCGTGTTATCGGGAAGCCACTCGTTTTGCCAGAAGGTGAGTGCCGTATGGTTCGACGAAAGCAGCAGGACCGGCTGGCTGCGTGGCAGGAAGGCCCAGTAGCCACCCTGCCAACGCCCCTGTCGTGGCTCGGGGGTGGGTACTCCGGCCCGGAATACCAGCGTCTGCACGAAACCGAGCTGATCCAGATAGCTGCTCAGGTGCCAGGCCTCATGCCCTTCCACCCGGCATGCCTTGCAAAGCTGCAGATGACCGGGCAGTGAACTGTCAGGGCCAAGGCCCAGGGCCGCGCGCACCGGTTCCCAGGGTGTGAGTATCCCGCGCAGGCTCGATTCCTCATCCACATGGGCAAAGGCCGCGCGCACCAGTCCGGGCGTGCTGTATCTGTCCCAGGCCAGGAAACCGCTGCTGCCGAGCACGGCCAGCCCGGCGGCCCAGCCTGCGCCGCGCTGCAGGAATTCGCGACGCGACAGGGCCGGCTTGAAGATGCGCCGCTCACTGACCGGCAAGCCGCCGAGCAGGGCGCGCATGTGCCGGTCGAAGCTGCTGTCGTACTTAGGATCCCTGCCGGACATGGCGCTCCCTGTCCTTGCCCAGCGCCAGGCGCAGGGCCTCGCGTGCCCGGCTGAGGCGGCTCATCACCGTGCCGGCGGGGATCTCCAGCGCGTCCGCCAGTCCGGCGTAATCCAGTTCGCTGAGATAATAGAGCACCAGGATCTCCCTGTGCCTGGGTGAGATGCGCTGCAGCGCCCGGACCAGGTCGATTCGCTCATCGTGCGCCGGAAATTCCACCAGCACGGCGTCGGCTGCCTCCAGCGGGGCCAGATTCTGGCCTGAACAGCGGCGCCCGGCCTCGCGGCGCAGGATGCGATACAGCCAGGGCTGCAGGGATTCGATCATGCGCAACTGGTGGCGCGAGCGCCAGGCCTGGGTGAAGGTTTCCTGCACCAGATCCTCGGCGGCGGCACGGTCACCGGTCAGGCCCCAGGCGGCGCGGTAGAGAAAGGCCCGGTACTGGCGCACCCAGCCTTCGAAGTCATCGGTTTTCATGGACCTGTCCGTTTACTTACCCTGATAAGACAAAGAGGAGAAAACAGCGGAAAATATTCCATCCTGCGAGCATTGGTCTGAGAACTTTCTCCGGATATCTGCTTTATAGCTTATAGCAGACCTTGCCAACCCGTGCGGATTGCGGATGGTCAGTGGGAGGCTTTCATGCTTATATGGCCCGGCCGGGAGGGGGCCAGCGACAGGTCCATAATACAGGTCCATAATAAGGTAATCTGCCAAATGGAGGCTGCGGTGGAATTCGAGAATGTCCACAACTACTTCGAACATCTGGTGTTCAATCAGGTCAGGAAGCAACTGCAGGACGTGTCGCAGGACTTCTGCGAAGATGTCGCCTGCGTGGCGCTGAACAGCCTGCCGCCGCGCTATGTGCGCCAGTCCGTGGACCTGCTGTTTTACATGAGCATCGAGGAAAGTAAGGAGATGGAGGGGCGGGTCGAGGCGGCGGTGACGCAGGCCATCGAATATGTCAGCACCCGCATGCGCGACCGGGAAGGGATCTAGAGCGAAATCGGGCGGACCGGATGGCCCGCCCGAAGCGAATTTACAGGCCGCCCGTACCGCCGACCGTCAGGTCGCGGATCTTGAGGGTTGGCTGTCCCACCCCCACCGGCACGCTCTGGCCCTCCTTGCCGCAGGTGCCCACCCCGGAATCGAGCTGCATGTCATTGCCGATCATCTCCACCCGGGTCAACACGTCCGGACCATTGCCGATGATGGTTGCGCCCTTGACCGGCTTGGTGATCCTGCCGTTTTCGATCAGGTAGGCCTCGCTGGCGGAAAACACGAACTTGCCGCTGGTGATGTCCACCTGCCCGCCACCGAAATTCACCGCATACAGGCCACGCTTGACGCTGCCGATGATCTCCTGCGGGTCGTGACTGCCGCTGCGCATATAGGTATTGGTCATGCGCGGCATCGGCAGGTGGGCATAGGACTCGCGCCGGCCGTTGCCAGTGGGCGCCACCCCTGAGAGCCGGGCGTTGAGACTGTCCTGCATGTAACCCTTGAGGATGCCGTCCTCGATCAGCACTGTGCACTGGCTCGGGTTGCCCTCGTCATCGACGTTGAGGCTGCCGCGGCGGTTCATCAGGGTGCCATCATCCACCACCGTCACGCCGGGGGCGGCAACGCGCTTGCCGACCATGCCCGAGAAGGCACTGGTGCCCTTGCGATTGAAGTCCCCCTCCAGACCGTGGCCGATGGCCTCGTGCAGTAGGATGCCCGGCCAGCCCGGCCCGAGCACCACTTCCATGGCGCCGGCCGGTGCTTCCACCGCATCCAGGTTGACCAGGGCCTGACGCGCCGCCTCGCGGGCGAACTCCAGGGCGCGATCACTCTCCAGAAAATACTCATAGCCCACCCGGCCACCGCCACCGGCGGAACCCTGCTCGCGCCGGCCGTTCTGTTCGGCGATGGCGGTGACGTTGATGCGCACCAGCGGTCGCACGTCGGCGGCCATGCTGCCATCCAGACGCGCCACCAGCACGGTCTCGAAGCGCGCCGCCAGGCTCGCCATCACCTGGGTGATGCGCGGGTCATAGCGCTTGGCCTCGGCCTCCACGCGCTCCAGCAACCTGATCTTCTCCTCGTCGGGCAGACTGCTCAGCGGGTCCATCGGCTGATACAGGCTCAGGCCCTGACGCCGGCTCCAGACCAGGGCACGGCCATCGGCATTCTGGCGGCTGATGGCGCGAGCGGCCTCGGCGGCCTGGGTCAGCGCCGGCAGGACGATTTCATCGGAATAGGCAAAACCCTGGCGCTCGCCGCTGATGGCGCGCACCCCGACACCCTGCTCGATCGAATGACTGCCGGACTTGACCACGCCTTCTTCCAGGCTGAAGCCTTCAGCCCGGCTGTATTGAAAATAGAGGTCGGCATCATCCAGGGCGCGATGGGAGAGGGCGCCGAAGACCTGCTCCAGGCTGGTTTCGTTGATGCCTGCCGGTTCCAGCAGGGTGGCGCGGGCGAGATCGAGGGCTGCGGACATGAAAACTCCTGTCTGATGAGTGCGGCTAGCTTAGCAAGGCTGATTTGCAGAGGCGAGAGAAGAATATAAGTCTAGAGCATTAGATGGGGGCAGCCAGTGGAAATTCAATCCGAATGCTGCTTCGGATGCCGGGGCGGTTCACCTGGCCGAGAAATCGGCTACAGTGGCAACCGGACCCTAAACTGCACTGCCACTCAAATTGGGGTAATGTCGGAGGCCAAACGATGAATACGATCAAAAAGACGACGCCCTCGCCGGAGGGGCAAAAGCAACTGGAGACGCTCCGTCAGGCCGTTGATAAAACGCTCGAGAAAAAGCGGCGTTTAGGCCAAGGCCATTCTCGTCAAGCTGGCCTACGTCCATGGCGTGGATACCGTGACGGTGCTGGCGCTGCGCAAGGCCTTCGCACTGCCCTTCTATGTTGGGCTGGCAGTGACCTATGCCCTGTTCTTGCTGGGTAGTCAGCGGCTGATCCGGCGCGTGGGCCCGGTGCGCTTCACCGCCTATTCGATGATCGTCGCCAGCCTGACCGCGCTGGCGGTTGCCACGGTTAAAGGGCACCCAACAGGGAGAGAAACAGAATGCCGCAGCCTGAGGATGGCGTCATCAAGTTTGAACTGGATTTCGAGCCAGGGCCGGCCCTGCCGGCATCGCTGCTTTGTGAATTGAATGACTGGCGCCAGCGCCTTTTTGCCGCGGGCCTGATCGGCCAGGATGCGGCGCGATATGGCGGGGTGGGCTATGGCAACGTCAGCATGCGCCTGCCGCCTGTGCATGCGCCAATGCCCGGCGCCTTCGTGGTCAGCGGCACCCAGACCGGCGGCCTGCCGGTATTGACCCCGGAACACTATGCCCTGGTGCTGGCATGCCAGCCGGCGCGCAACTACATCCGGGCCACAGGGCCCATTGCACCCTCCTCGGAGGCCATGACCCACGGCATGTTCTACGCGGTCAATGACACCCTGCAGTTCGTCATGCACGGCCATTCACCGTTGATCTGGGGGCGGGCCGCTGATCTTGGCATTCCCGTCACGCGGGCGGATGTGCCCTACGGCACACCAGCCATGGCCGAGGAGATCGCGCGGCTCTATGCCGATCCCGCCGCGCGGGGCAGGGGGATCTTTGCCATGGGCGGGCATGAGGACGGCGTCATTGCCTTTGCGGAGAGGGCGGCCGAGGCGGGTGGGACCTTGCTCGACAGTCTGGCGGCGGCGCGGCGGCTCACGATGCGCGACGAGTAGCCAGCATCTGATCCAGCCTGTTGAGGACATTGCCAAAGCGCGTGCCGACCAGCCACCAGCCGACCAGGATGCCCAGGGTATCCGCCACGGCATCCCAGGCATCCATGTCCCGGTAGCCCGTCATGCCCTGCAGGATCTCGATGAGAATCCCCATGCCAAGCAGTGCCAGCGCCAGCCCGATCCGTTGCCTGGTCCGGGTGTAGAGTTGCGAGAACCACCACATCAGCCCGACATAGGCGGAAAAGTGTTCGACCTTGTCGATGGGCAGGTGGGTGCGGGGTTCCAGGGAGTGGTGACTCAGGGAAAAGTAGAAAATGACGGCGATCACCAACCAGCCCAAACCCAGCCACAGGCCGGAAAACCGCATTTTATGATTGATCACGCATTGTTCTCGCTGGAGAGCCGGAAAATAAGGAGTCTAAAGCACATTGCCAGCCCTGTCAGGCAGTGATTTGTAAAATCTTCTTGGGCGGCTTCACTGGCTGCGGCGCGCGGCCAGTTCCCGGTCCAGGACTGCCACGACATTGCCAAGCCAGGTCCGGGTCAGCAGCCAGCCGGTCAGCACCCCCAGGCTGTTGGCCACCACGTCGAAGATGTCCTCATTGCGTTGACCAATCAGCCCCTGCAGCACTTCGATGAAGGCGCCCATGCCGATCAGGGCCAATGCCAGCAAGCCCACCTGGCGGCGTTCGGGATAGAGCTGTGAGAACCAGCCCATGACCGTGGCATAGGCGAACAGGTGTTCCACCTTGTCGAAAGGCAGATGGCTTTTGGGCACCAGCGGGTTGGAATTCAGGGACAGATAGAAAATGGTCGCCACCAGCAGCCAGCCGAGGCTGAGCCAGAGGGGAAAGAACTGCAATCTGTTGTTTGACATGGATAAGCTTGCTCTTTGTGTACTTGAATCGGAAAACGTATCTTTAACCGGACCAGTGTTGCTCGCCCGCGGGGAGGTTCATGCCAAGGATGCGCGGCCCCCAGTCTCCGACTTCAACGGTGCTCAGCGAGGCCGGGCTGATCTCCAAGCGGTGATAGAGATCAATCGGCATGCTGGTGAAATGGGCGATGACCGCGCGGATCGGGTCGGCGTGGGTGAAGCAGGCTACGGTATCATCCGGCGCATACTGGTTGCTCAAATGGATGATGGCCGACACGACACGGGCCTGCATTTCCAGGGCAAGCTCGCCACCCGGTGGGCGGATGCCACCGCGCCAGTGATTGAAGCGCTGCCGCTCCTCAATCTGGTCCACTGCGTCAAAGGCGCAGCCGGTCCAGTCACCAAAATGGAATTCGTTCAGGCCCTCGTCGATCTGGACCTCCAGTCCGCGCTTTTCTGCCAATGGCTTGGCGGTCTCCCGGGCGCGCTCCATGGGGCTGCTGTAAATGGCGCGGATGGGTTCATGCGCCAGATGCATGGCTACCCGCTGCGCCTGCTCGCGGCCGGTGGTATTGAGGTGCAGGCCGGGCTTGCGGGCACTCAGGATCTTGCCGGTTTCGTCATTGAGGCCGTGGCGAATCAGAAAGAAACGGGCCATCAGCCGACCATCCCGCTGGCCCTGGGAATAGCTTGGCGCTCATCAAGGGCATAGCGTCGCACCATCTGCGCGGCGAAGTCGGCGAACTCTTCCGGGACCTCGGCGGGGCTGGTGTGGTGTGGGCGCTTGCCGCGTGAAGGCGGCGTGAAGCAGAGCGTGATGGTCAGGTCGAAATCCGCCAGGGCATCCATCTGCCTGTCGAACCAGTCCAGGGCGTTAGGCCGGTGGAAGTCAGCCCAGCTCAGGCCGGTACGCAGCTTTTTCACCCCTAAGCGCTTGAGCCAGTCCACCGCGAGATCCAGGCGGTGATCCTCGAAATGGAACCACTGGCAGATGCCCATGCCGGGATTGAAGTGCTCGACGGCCGGCTTGGGGCGGCCATTGGCGTCGATCAGGCCGAGATAGAAATGGCGATAATAGGCGCTGCCTTCGCTTTCCTTGTGCCGCGTGGTGGCCTCCCAGGCCGGTGGCAGATCGAGCAGGCTGTACCAGAAAACCCGGTCCACACGCCCGAGCAGGAGTTCGGTGGTGCGCTTGAGCCCGAACACCTGCACCTCGTCGGCCCCGAAGGTGGAGACTCCTACTTCCGTGACCCAGACCGGCTTGCCGGAGATCTTCTCGATCAGCGCGATCTTGTCCGGCCATTCGTCGATCTTCCAGTGGTTCCAGTCCAACGGAAAGCCATGCACCGCCACTACGTCCAAATGATCGAGTACGCCATGACCCTGCAGAAGATTGATAAAGCGCTCGTCGATAGGCGAGATGCCGCCGAGCACGCGGGTCAGATGCGGCGCCTCGTCCCGCACCGCCTGCGCGGCCAGCGTAGTCATGTGGGCGAATTCGCGCCACTCGGGGTCCATCTCGAAGTCCCAGTGGGACAGGTTGTTGGGTTCATTCCAGAACTTAATTGCCTCGATCACGCTAATCCTCCCACCAGATGCCCTGTTGATGTTTTTCTATTTTTCTCAGGTCTGGCTTGCAGACCCAGACCTCGTCCTCGGGATGCTCCAGCAGCTCGAAACCGGCGCTGCGCAGCATGGCTTCCGCGGCCGAACGGTTGGGGATCCACCAGTTGCTGTCGTCGCCGGCATAGCGCTTTTCGATGAAGTACATGCTGGGGAAATCCGGATCGGCGAACACGCTTTCATCCCAGAATGAGAGGTCATCGGGCAGGCGCCGGGCGCGATGGCTGCCGCGCAACATGCTCTGAAAGATCATGCGCTCGCCCACCACAGTCGCGACCTTGTCCAGGGCCAGCAGGGGGTGGCGCAGGTGATAGAGCACGCCCATGAAAATGACGTAATCGAAGCGCTCACCGAGCTGGTCCACCTCATAGACGCTCATGCGCTCGAACTCGATGTCGAGATTATTGTAATCGGCAGCGAAACGCGCCTGTTGCAGATAGAGATCCTCTGTGTCGATGCCGAGCACCCGTGCCGCGCCGCGGCGCTTCATCTCCATCGAGTAAAAACCGCCATTGCAGCCGATATCGAGTACTGTCTTGCCGGTCAGGTCCGCCGGAATGGCATGGGCGAAGCGCTGCCACTTGATGTTGGGGTAGTCCCCGAGAAAGTGCTCCGGGGCAGTGCGAACGCCGCCGATTTCCATGTTGTGGAACCAGGGGCCGAGTTCCTGCAGGCGTAGGCCCAGGGCTTGCTGTCCCTCGGGTAGCTGGTCGCTTGCGGGTGTGGCGCGTTGGCTGCGCTGCAGATCATTTGAACTGGTGCTCATGGGAATCCTCCCTAGGAATGGGCGTCGAGATAGCGTTTTTGCCCGTTTTTCGAGGTCTTGGAAAGGCAGCTTATGGGTGGCAGCCCAATCGGGACAAGGACCAAAGGAGGGAGAGTTGCAGCGCATTCGTCCCTCTGGCGGATTGGTGGCATATTTGCTGCGAAGTATGCTGGTACGAAAACGTGGCTGGTGAAGGGGGGGCTGTGACGGACTTGGCTGGTGGGGAACGGCGTACCCTGGTGATTGCGCCGCATCCGGATGACGAGGCGCTGGGGCTTGGGGCCTACCTGCAACGTCACCGGCCTGGTGCGCTGGTGTTTCTGGCCGATGGCGTGCCACGTGAGCCGCGCTTTTATTCCAGTGATCAGTATTATGACTCGCCAGACGCCTACCGGGCGGATCGACAGGCCGAAGCGAAAAAGGTTGCCACCCGCTTTTACCGGGCTGCACCCGGCCAGCTTCATTTCCTGAATGCGCCTGACATGGAATGCGTTGAGCGGCTACCAGCGCTGGAGGCCGAACTGACACGCATTGCCGAAGACCTGCGCCCCTGCGCCATCTGGTCGCCGGCCTACGAAGGTGGCCATCCGGACCATGACGTCGCCGCCTTCCTGGCAGCCCGCCTGGCGCGACGGCTGCGGGTGGACCACTGGGAATACGCCCTCTATCACTATTATCACGGTTTCCAGCAACTGTCATTCCTGGGCGAGGGGCCGGCCATCACTCGCGCCCTGAGCCTGGAGGAAATGGCCTACAAAAAACGCCTGCTGGCCACCTATGCCTCCCAGACGCATACCCTGCGCCAGTTCCGTACCAACGTCGAGCGCTACCGCCGCGCGCCGGGCTATGATTTTTCGCGCCGCCCGGTGACGGGCGCCGCCATGTACGAGGTCTGGCAGTTTCCGGTCACGCCCGAACTGCTGGTCGAGCGCTTCAGCCAGCTACAGGCACAGGAACCCATGCCGCTGACCGCCGGGCCCGCTCAGGCCTTTCTCGAAAACGCCCGCCCGCTGATGCTTTAGCACCGGGCTCTCCGGCCGGATTGCGTCCGGCTGATCTCCTGATACAGAGCCAGATAATCCCGGGCCATGCGCTTACCGGAAAAGTGTAGCTCGGCATGTCTCCGGCAGGTCTGCGGGTCGATGTCGGGCAGGCGACGCATGGCGGCGATCATGCCCTCCACATCCTCCACCAGGAATCCGGTCTGGCCGTCCACCACCACTTCCGGCAATGCCCCGCGCCGGAAGGCGATGACTGGCGTGCCGCAGGCGGCGGCCTCCATGGCCACCAGCGAGCTGGTCTCCGCCACCTCGGAAGGAATGAGCAGGGCGCGGGCTTCGGCGAGCAACAGGCGCTTTTGCTGGATCGAAGGCGCCTCGACGAAGCGCAACCGGGGACCGAGCTGGGCGGCAATCGTCGTTTCAAAATAGCGAACATGGCTCTCGAAGGGATAGACCTTGCCGATGATCACCAGCGGGGCATCAATGCTTGCGGCAGCCGTGATGGCGTGGTGATAGCCCTTTTCGGGGCAGATGCGCCCAATGCAGAGAAAATGATCGCCGCGCGCAGGTGCTGGCGCGAACCGGTCGAGGCGGATGCCATTGGGAATCACGGGAATCGTTTCAGCCAGCGGACAATCGGCGTATTCGGCCTGCTGGCTGCTGGAAACGAAATTGTAGAAATGATGCGCGTTTCCAGTGAATGGCAAGCGATCGAGCAGCACGCGGGCCAGATGCAGGGTGCTCAGCAGGGGGGCAGGGGGCTGACTGAGCTGGTGCTGAACATGGCTGCCCTGGTTGTGCAGTACGTCAAAATGCTCGCGCGCCAGCAGCCTTTCCAGGGCCTTGAAATGCAGCCGCGATGCCGTCTCGAAATCCACGCCCGGCGGGGCGCCGGGAACCAGCCGACCGGCCACGCGGGAATCACTGCGCCCGAGCACCACGGATTCGTGTCCATGCCGGGTATATTCCTCATCGAGCACCGAGACCATCTGCTCGGTGCCACCGGCAGCATCCTCAGCCACCCGCTCGAAGGGATAGGCGATCTGCAGGATCTTCATGCCTGGGCAGGCAAAGGCGTGCCGAGGGAAGTCAGGTCGGCGTCGAGCCGGATCAATGCCTGGGTATCGTCATGCCAGCGCAGCTTGTACCACTGCTCGCCGGTCAGGAAATTGACCAGCGGAATCCCGCTGGACGCAGCACTTTCAAGGATGTCCCAGAGCAGCGCCACGCCAGGAGAGAGCCGGGCGAAATCTTTGTCATAGACGGTAAAGTACAGGTTCCAGGCGCGGGCCTGGGCGAAATAAAGCACGGCAGCTACCAGCTGCCCCTCAATGGTGAGCGTGCGCAGGCGTACCAGGCCGCCCAGATGCCGGCGGATCAGGGCCGCCAGCCAGCGCTGATGACAGCCATCGGCAAAGATGTCGCACTTTTCTTCTTCGTGCAGGTTGGCCCGCTTCAACTGGAAGGCCTCGCGCAAGACCTGCTGCGCCTCGATCGGGTCCTGCAGTTCGCGGATGATCGCGCCTTCCCGCAGGATGCGCCGATGACGATAGCAACTGCGCGGATGGGCGTCGCGCAGGCGGGCGAGATCGAGGCGTGCGGTGTGCAGCAGTGGCATGGCGCTGAAATCGCTGCGACTGACCGGGCAGTCCAGCAGGCCGGACAAGGCCGTGATGCGGGCATGGGGCAAGGCGGCATCCACCTGCAGGCGCGAGCAGCCGAGCAGTTGCAGGGCACGGGTCAAGCCGGCATGCGGGATTTCGCCCTGGGCCAAAAGGTCCAACTGGTCGCAAGCGCCGGCCCCGAGTACGCGCAGGCAGCTTTCATCATCCTTTTCATCCCGGTAGAGCGGCAGGATGGCCTCTCCCCGGGGCTGGCGCACATGGATGATGGCGAGCGATTTTCCCTTCCCGAAGGCACGCCACCACAGCAGCGCCAGGTCATAGCGCTGGAACAGCCCGCTGTTGCGCTGCAGGCGCTCCCAGTCCGGGCGAATCGCCGGCCAGGCATGGCGATCATGCAGGATGCGGATCATGCGGCGGCAATCGGGCTGGGCTTCGCGAGGCTGGCGACGGCGGCGCGGTAGCCCTCCGGCGTACCGACGTCGTGATAGCGTTCGCCGGCGCGCACGCCCAGCGCGGATCCGCCCCGCTGCAGATAGGCGTTGACCAGCGTGCCGATATAGGTGTCGCCCCGGTCCGGCTCGCGCCAGAGCGCGTGCAGTGCCTGGAAGGTGCTGAGCGGCATGCGAAAGGCGCCCCAGACCCAGTGCGTGCCGGGCTGCTCGGACTTCACCTGGATCTCGCGCACCCGGCCCGCCTCATCCGTCATCACGGCATCGAACTGCGTCGGGTCCTCCACCGGAAAGAGCAGGAAGGAGAGCTCGCCGGCCGGCAGTTGCGCCAGACCATTCTCGGGAAACCAGACCGTGTCCGGCAGGCCGATGAGCACGTCTTCATCGGCATGTCCCATGGCGGCGGCGCGGAACAGGGCATCGCACAACCCGGAAGGTTGTTCCTGCACCATGTAACAGAATTTCGCAGAGGCCGGATGCCTGGCGTAGTACTGGATGATGTCGGTCTTCTGTGGCGAGATCACCAGGCAGATACGGTCGGCGCCGGCCAGCAGCATGCGCTCGATGAGATATTCGCTGACCGCCTTGGAGCGCTCCACGCCATGTTCATCCAGCCGGCTGCCCACTGGCAGCATCTCCTTGGAAAAGGCAAGCGGCTGGATACGGGTACCTGCGCCGGCTGCGGGAATGATGCCCAGCATGCACACCTCCGTGCTTGATACCTGATGGAATCGTTTTTGCCAAACGCCTAGGCGGGTTGTCTGCCCGCCTTCTGATGGCTGGCGGCTTGCCAGCTGGCGCCCGGCATGGCCGTGATGAGTTCTTCGCAGCGCGCCACCAGCTCCCGCGCCCGATGCAGGCCGGTATGTTCGGCCAGGGTGCGTTCGCGCGCGGCCTTGGCGACGCGGGCCAGTTCGGCGTCACTGATCTCGAGCAGCTCGCAGGCCTCATCTATGTCCTGCGCGAGCAGGATCTCGCTGCCCGGCGTGAAAAAGCTCTCGATGCCGGGCCAGGGGTCCGAGAGGATTGGCGTGCCGCAGCTCGCGGCTTCGAACAGTCGCGGAGAGGGCGAGTAGCCGGTCTCGCGCATGGCCGCGCGGGTGATGTTCAGGGTCATGCGGCTGGCGCAATAGAATCCGGCGTGTTCGCCGGGATCGAGGTGCCAGCGCATCCAGACATTGGCCGGCCAGTCGATGCCCTGTGGGTACATCGAGCCGACCACGAAAAAGCGGTCCTGCGGCCGGCGGCGGGCCGGCTCAATCAGCAGGGCCTCCAGGCCAGGCTGGCGGTCTGGCGCATAGGTGCCGAGATAGCCCAGGGCGCATCGAAAGTCCGCCAGAGGCTGCACCGGATGATGCAACTCGGGGTCCACGCCACAGTAGAGCGGTGCGCTGCGCCGCGCTCCCCAGCGCTCGATGATTTCATCGAGCAGGGGCCCACCGGTAAAGCTCAGATAAAGATCGAATTCGGGGATGAGATCGGCACTGAGATAGCGCGCGCCCTCGGGGATGGCCAGGCCATGCTGCGCCAATGCCGCCAGGGTGACGGGTGTATCGAGGTCATAGAATACCCGCAGCGCGCTGCTGTCGAGCACCATCTGGCAGGCGGCCAGCCCATCGGCGCAGTAGGAGGTCACCAGCGCCACATCGGCATCGGCCAGCGCGGCGCGCGCCTTTGGCAGCACGCTGTCCCAGTCCGGATAAAGCACCAGTTCGCAGAAATCCGGATCTGGCAGGTCGCGGTTGTCGGCGTAGTAGGGCACGTCGCGCTCGAAGAAGATTACTTCGTGGCCGTCCTGATGCAGGCCCTTGAGCAGGCCGCGCCAGGTGGTGGCGTGGCCATTGGCCCAGGCAGAGGAAACGGTCAGGCCGAAGATCACCAGCTTCATGCGCGCGCCTTCCTTTTGTCTGGATGCATCCGCCCGGTCTCAGACGCCCGCGGTCTGGGCGACCTCGCTGTCGGGCTGCTCCGAACGGTTCATGCGGCTGATGCGCCGCAGCATGTCCTGCAAGCGGGCATGCTGGCGGAAGAGATCATGCTCGGCCGCCACGCCGGGCGGGGTCATGGGTGACTTGAAGTAGAAGGACAGCCAGTCCTGCACGCCACCCAGTCCGGCCCGGTGGGCGAGATCCAGCAGCAGGATCAGATCCAGGGTGACGGGCGCGGCCAGGATCGAGTCCTTGCACAGGAAATCGACCTTGATCTGCATGCGCTCGCCCAGCCAGCCGAAGATGTCGATGTTGTCCCAGCCTTCCTTGGCGTCGCCGCGTGGCGGGTAGTATTCGATGCGGACCTTGTGAAAATAGTCGCCATATAAATCGGGATAGCGCTGCGGTTCGAGGATGCCGTCGAGCACCGAACTCTTGCTCAGTTCCTTGCTGCGAAAGGAGTCGGGGTCGTCCAGCACCTCACCGTCGCGGTTGCCGAGGATGTTCGAGGAGAACCAGCCATGCAGGCCCAGCATGCGCGTCTGCAGGCCCGGCGCCATGATGGTCTTGATCAGGGTCTGGCCGGTCTTGAGGTCCTTACCGGCGATGGGCACGCCGCGCTTGTCGGCCAGTTCGCGCAGGGCCGGAATGTCCACGGCCAGGTTCGGTGCGCCGTTACCAAAGGGCAGGTCTGTCATCAGGGCACTGTAGGCATAGATCATCGATGGCGCGATATCAGGGTGGCTGTCGCGCAGTCCCTGCTCGAAGGCCACCAGGCTTTCATGCACAGGGCTTATCGTCTGATGGATCTCGGTGGAGCCGCACCAGAGCATCACCGCGCGCTTGAGCTGGCGCTCTTCCATAAACTGGCGGATGTCGGCCATCACAGCCTCGGCCTGAGCCATCTTGCTGGCCGCGGGTTTTACATGCGTGCCGTTGAGCCGGCGCACGAAGCGCTGCTCGAAAACGCCCGGCCAGGGGCGGATCTGCTCCAACTCGCGGCGCACCGGCGCCAGCACCTCGCGCGACAGCACGCCGGCATCGCAGGCAGTCTGATAGGCGTCATCCGGGAAGATGTCCCAGCCGCCAAATACCAGATCATCGAGCCGCGCCAGCGGCACGAGCTCGTGGATGGGCATCATCGGGGCATCGGCCTCATCGCGGACGCGAATCTCCTGCATCTGGGTCAGGGAGCCGATGGGTTTGGCGAGTTTCTTGCGGATCAGGTGCACGCCCGCGATCAGGGTGGTCGCCACCGCACCCATGCCGGGAATCAGGACTCCGAGCTTGTCTCCAGAGCCGGCCATGCGCCGGCCCAGCGGTAGCTCGAATGGGCGCAGCATGTTCATAGGCGATCTCCCTTGGCGTTCGGTCTTGTCGGCGCCCCTGCCGGGCTCTCTGCATGGAAAGCGGGCGGATGGTGCGATCTTTCTGTGCAAGGGCGGAATATGAAGCCTATTCTGCGTACAAAGCTCGTTCAGCCACATCGGACCAAGGTTTGCCCAAGGCCCGACTTTCGTGTGTTTTCAATTCCGGACCCTTGCATTACGCTGAATAGCCATTGAAACTGATGGCATTAAAATAAAGGGAGGCCGGGCGCCTGACAGGCCATGCCGGCATATGAAGCATTCGTCTGAAAAAGGGGAAGATCAAAGATGAACGCCGTACCCCTGCGTATTGTCATCCTCGGACTGTCCATCACCTCATCCTGGGGCAACGGGCATGCGACCACCTATCGAGGATTGATGCGCGAGCTGGTCCGTCGTGGCCATGACGTGCTCTTTCTGGAGCGCGACGTGCCCTGGTATGCCGATAATCGCGACCTGCCGAACCCGCCTTTCGGGCGCACCGAACTCTATGATGATCTCGATGCGCTGAAGTCGCGCTTTGAATCCCAGGTGCGCGCGGCCGATCTGGTGATGGTGGGCTCCTACGTGCCCGATGGCATCGCCGTGGGCGAGTGGGTGCAGTCGACCGCTGGCGGCCTGACCGCCTTCTACGATATCGACACGCCAGTCACGCTGGCGAAGCTTGCCGCGGGTACGGCTGAATATCTCAGCCCGGACCTCATCCGCCGTTATGATCTCTATCTGTCCTTCACTGGCGGGCCGACCCTGGAGCGCCTGGAGCGGGAGTTCGGATCGCCTATGGCGCGGCCACTCTACTGCGCTGTCGATCCCGAGCTCTATTACCCCGAGCCTGTGGCCATCCGCTGGGACCTTGGCTACATGGGCACCTACAGCGATGATCGCCAGCCCGGCGTCGAAGCCCTCATGCTGGAGCCGGCCCGGCGCTGGGCGGAAGGCCGCTTCGTGCTGGCCGGCCCGCAGTATCCCGAGAACATCCACTGGCCCGCGAACCTGGAGCGCATCAATCATCTGCCGCCGAGCGAACATCGCCGGTTTTACAATGCCCAGCGCTTCACCCTGAACATCACCCGCGCCGACATGCGTCAGGCCGGCCATTCGCCCAGCGTGCGCCTCTTTGAAGCCGCCGCCTGCGGCGTGCCCATCATCAGCGATTTCTGGCCGGGGCTGGGGGAGCTGTTCAGCATCGGCGAGGAGATCCTGATTGCGAAGGCCCCGGAGGACACCTTGCGCTTCCTGCGCGACCTGCCCGAAACCGAGCGCCGGGCCATCGGCGCGCGCGCCCGCCAGCGGGTGCTTAGCGCCCATACCGCCGCCCATCGGGCCATCGAACTGGAGGCTTACCTCCAGGAACGTGCCGCCCTGCAGTGCGCCTGAGCCGATGATCAAGCTGCCACGTCCGCGTTCACTCCTGCAGCTGACCCTGATCGGCTTCACCCTGGTGTCCCTGCCGCTGCTGATCGCGCTGGTCACCGCGCTGTACTACGTCGAGCAGATGGCAGGACAGAGTCAGCAGGCGGTCTACAATGCCGTGCAGGCCATCCAGAACAGCCAGATCCTCGGCGAGCAGGTGCGCAACATGGAGCGCTCCTCCAACCAGTATCTGCTGTTCCAGGATGCGGCCTTCCTGCAAACCTATGTGAGCCTGCATCAGCAGTTCGAGAAAACCAGCGAGCGACTGGCCCGCCTGGCCCTGGGACCCGAACAACGGGCCAGCTTGCAGGACCTGATGCAGCGGGAAGCCCGGATCTATCAGATACTGTCGCTGAACTCTCCCGATTCGGAGGCCAGCCAGGAAGCGGTACAGAACTTTGACAGGATCAATGCGCTTGCCGCAGACTTGCTGGCCGAGAACAACCGCCTGGTGGATCGCAAGGTCCAGGACATGCAGAAGCATGCCGCCCGCTCCCAGCAGGTGCTGGTCTGGGAAGCGCTGGCCCTGATTCCGACCACGCTGCTCTTCATCCTGCTCTTCACGGCCCTGATCACGCGACCGATTGGCCAGATGGACCAGGCCATCCAGCGTCTGGGCCGCGGGCGCTTCGACGAACCTGTGGAAGTGCGCGGCCCGGCGGATCTGCGTCAGCTCGGCGAGCGGCTGGAATGGCTGCGCCGGCGTCTGATCGAGCTTGAAGAGGGCAAGAACCGCTTCCTGCGGCACGTCTCCCACGAGCTGAAGACGCCCCTGACCGCCCTGCGCGAGGGTACGGACCTGCTGGCCGAGGAATTGCCGGGCCCCTTGAACAAGGATCAGCAGGAGATCGCCGGCATTCTGCAGCAGAACTGTCTGCAGCTACAGCATCTGATCGAGGATCTCCTGAATTTCAGCGCCGCCCAGGCACGCAATGCCACGCTCGATTTCAAGCCGGTTGAACTGAAACCGCTGGTGCTGGAGGTGATGAATGCGCACAAGCTGGCGGCCAAGGCCAAGCATCTCAGTTTCGAACCGGATCTCACTGAAGTGACCGTGGTCGGCGATCGGGACAAACTGCGCACGGTGGTGGATAATCTCGTTTCCAATGCCGTCAAGTACTGTCCCGAGCAGGGCAAGGTCATGCTCAGTCTGGGAGTGCTGGGCAACATGGCCACCCTGGATGTCATGGACACCGGTCCTGGCATCAGTGACCAGGACAAGAGCCTGATTTTCGAACCTTTCTATCAGGGCAAGGCGCCTGCCCGTGGGCCAGTACAGGGTACCGGGCTGGGACTGTCCATCGTCAAGGAGTTCGTGCTGGCGCATCAGGGCAGCATCGACGTACTGGAAAGCGCGCCCGAGGGGGCTCATTTCCGGGTCACCTTGCCCCGTGTGCAGGTCGCCGGTTCCCCTGGAGAACAAACATGAAGCACCTGAAGTCCGTATTGCTGATCAGCTTTCTACTTCCCTTTTTCAGCGCTTGCGCCTATATGGATAAGGGGAGCTCACTTGGTGAGCCGGTGCCACCGGCCCAGCTGGATTCGAACCTGACACTGGATACCCAGCGTTATCTGAACTATTTTCAGCAGGTGGGGCGGCTGTCGCCAGAGGCCCGCAAGCGCGAGTTTCTGACGATCGAGGCCAGCTTCCTGAAGAACGGCGACATCTATGACCGGCTCCGTCTGATTTACCTGCTCAATCAGCCGAATACCGGATTCGAGAATCAGGCGCGGGCCGGCGGCCTCTTGCGCGATGCCTATCAGCGATGGGGAAGCCGGGATGATCTGACCGCCTTTTCCATGGCTTTGCTGCAGCTGTACAGGCAAATGGCGCTCGAGCTTGGCCGCTTGCAACTGGCTCAGGAAAAACTGGCCGATCGCGGCCCTGCTGCAGCGGCAGTCGACAGATTCCCTGACCGGCGCCGCATGGAAGAGAGGATTGATGTGCTGGAGCAGAAACTGAAAGCGGAACAAAAACGGGCCGATCAGGCGCAAAACCGCGCCGAAATCCTAGAAAAACAACTCGCCGCACTCAAGCGGCTCGAACAGAGACTCAACCGAATCCCATAAGTAAATGCGCGAGAAGCAAAACATACTGCTGGTAGATGACGATCCCGATCTGCTGCGTTTGCTGTCCATCCGGCTGACTGCCGCCGGCTATCAGGTCACTGTTGCGAACAGCGGCGAGGAGGCGCTCGACCGCTTTGGCGTCCAGCCACCCGATCTGGTGATCTCTGATCTGCGCATGGGCGGCATGGACGGTCTGGCACTCTTCGATGCCCTGCACCAGCTTGATCCCAAGCTGCCCATGATCCTGCTCACCGCCCACGGTGCCGTTCAGGAAGAAGCCAGCGCCAGCCATCGCGGTGTCTTCGGCTTCCTGAGCAAACCCTTCAACGGCAAGGCCTTGCTGGCCGAAGTGGAACGCGCCCTGGCCTGAAAACTCCTCTGTTTCGTCCCTGTCATCATCGCTGTATTTGTGTCCAAAGGAACTTTCACCTGCCTTTGCAGAGTCTTATAGGCCGTATCCCGTCGGCTACGGCTGCCTGGAACGTTTATTGCTTATACAGGAAAGATCATGCGAAAGGAGGCTTTGGCCATGCACAATCTCGGTACCGGAACACACATCGAAGCGCATTTTTTGAACGACCTACAGCTCGATCCCCTGCAAGCCTGGGAATGGGTGCAGGATGGCCAAGCCGTGATCGTCGACGTGCGTTGCCCCGAGGAGCGCCAGTGGTTTTCCCAGGTGCCCGGCGCGGTGGCAATTCCCCTGCATTGCCTCAAACAACTGTTTGGCCTTGACGAAGGCACGTCCGAGCTCAGTGGCGACAGTCTGGCTCCCATGGAACGCCGCGCCCTGACAGCGCGCCTGTTGCGCCACGCCAGTGCCGGCGATGCCTTGCTGTGCTTCTGCGCGCGCGGGGATCGCTCCCTGGAAGCCGCGCAGCTGTTGCGCGAGCTTGGCTACGAGCGCAGTTACGCCATCAGCGGCGGCATGCACGGCTGGGAGCAGGCCGGATTGCCCTTGCTGCGCCCCATGGATATCTGCTAACTCACGGCAGATTTTGCCATAGGCCTCAGGGGCGTTATCATTGGGGATTGGACCCAAGGAGCGCCCGAAATGCCCGGCAAGACCCTCTATGACAAAATCTGGGAGCAGCACGTGGTCAGCCAGACCGATGGCGCCACGCTGCTCTACATCGATCGTCAGCTCATCCACGAAGTCACCAGTCCCCAGGCCTTTGAAGGCCTGCGCGTGGCCGGCCGCCAGCCCTGGCGCGTGGACGCCAATATCGCCGTGCCCGACCACAACGTGCCCACCACCGATCGCGCGGCGGGCATAGCTGATCCCATTTCCCGCCTGCAGGTCGAGACCCTGGACCAGAACTGTACCGAGTTCGGCATCCAGGAGTTCCGCATGGATGACCTGCGACAGGGCATCGTGCACGTCATTGCACCGGAACAGGGCATCACCCTGCCGGGCATGACCATCGTCTGCGGCGATTCCCATACCGCCACCCACGGCGCGCTGGGCGCCCTGGCTTTCGGCATCGGCACCTCCGAGGTCGAGCACGTGCTCGCCACCCAGTGTCTGGTCACGCAAAAGACCAAAACTATGCGCGTGCGCGTCGAGGGCGAACTGCCCGCCGGCGCCGGCGCCAAGGACATCGTGCTCGCCATCATCGGCGAGATCGGCACCGCCGGCGGCACGGGCTATACCATCGAGTTCGCCGGTTCCGCCATCGAGGCCCTGTCCGTCGAGGGCCGCATGACAGTCTGCAACATGGCCATCGAGGCCGGTGCCCGCGCCGGCATGGTTGCGGTGGACGACAAGACCATCGACTACGTCAAGGGTCGCCCCTTCGCCCCCAAAGACGCCAACTGGGATCTGGCCGTGGCCGCCTGGCGCGAGCTGCATTCCGATCCGGATGCCGTGTTCGACAAGGAAGTCCTGATCGATGCCGCCGGCATCCGCCCGCAGGTGACCTGGGGCACCAGCCCCGAGATGGTCACCAGCATCGACGCGCGGGTGCCCGATCCCGCCGCCATCAGCGACCCCGTGAAGCGTCAGGCCACCGAACAGGCCCTGGCCTACATGGGCCTTGCCGCCAATACCCCGATGCGCGAGATCCCGCTCGACAAGATCTTCATCGGTTCCTGTACCAATGCCCGTATCGAGGACCTGCGCGCCGCCGCCGCCGTGGTCAAGGGGCGCAAGCTCGCCGCCAACATCAAGCAGGCCCTGGTGGTGCCCGGCTCGGGGCTGGTCAAGCAGCAGGCTGAGGCCGAGGGCCTGGACCGCATCTTCCTGGAAGCCGGCTTTGAATGGCGCGAGCCCGGCTGCTCCATGTGCCTGGCCATGAATGCCGACCGCCTGGAATCCGGCGAGCGCTGTGCTGCCACCAGCAACCGCAACTTCGAGGGACGCCAGGGCAAGGGCGGGCGCACCCACCTGGTCAGCCCCGCCATGGCCGCTGCCGCCGCCGTGGCCGGCCACTTCATCGATCCCGGCGAACTGGGCAGCCAGCGCAAGGCATAGGAGTCAGACATGCAAGCATTCACGACCTTGAAGGCCCTGGTGGTGCCGCTGGACCGTCCCAATGTGGACACCGACGCCATCATCCCCAAGCAGTTCCTGAAGACCATCAAGCGCACCGGGCTTGGGGTGAATCTCTTTGACGAATGGCGTTATCTCGATCGTGGCGAGCCCGGCCAGGACCCGGCCAGCCGCCAGATCAACCCGGACTTCGTGCTGAACCAGCCGCGTTACCAGGGCGCGCAGATCCTGCTCGCCCGTGAGAACTTCGGCTGCGGGTCGAGCCGCGAGCACGCCCCCTGGGCATTGCTGGACTACGGTATCCGCGCTGTCATCGCCCCGAGCTTCGCCGATATCTTCTACAACAACTGCTTCAAGAACGGCATCCTGCCCATCCGGCTGGACGAGCATGCTGTGGAGCAGCTGTTTCAGCAGGTCAGCAGCCAGGCCGATTATCAGCTCGATATCGATCTCGAAATCCAGACCGTCACTACCCCGGCGGGCGAGCGGCATGGCTTCGAGATCGCGCCGCATCACCGCCACAACCTGCTGCATGGCCTCGATGACATCGGCCTGACCCTGCAACACGCGGACGCCATCCGCGCCTACGAGGCCCGGCGGCGTCAGGATGCGCCCTGGCTCTTTGCCTGCGGGACTTAATTTGCTATGTTTGAATGAATCGAAATGCCCTCGGGGCTGGATTCGGGCCTGGCCCGCACTTTCTTGTGAAACAGGAGTCTATAAATGGCGAGCACACATCACCACCATCATCATGACGAAATAAAAGAGCCCGCAACCGCCAAGCAGATCGTGCTGACGATCCTCGGTGGTGCTTTTCCGGTACTGCTGGCCCTGTTCCTGGTTTACGAACTGGTCGGGACCTTTACCACCCGCTACTAGGCTTTCAGGAAGGCCCGGGTTTTACGTGCGAGGTTTCCCATGGTCGAGGAAAATCCCTTTGTCGATACGGGCATTGGCTTTGACGAGGCCAATCCGCTCAATCCCGGCGCCCAGGTGCTGGAAGGACTGACGCGCAAGGGGAAACCCTGTCGGCTGGTCGACAACACCGCCAGCGTGCCCCAGGCCGAAATGCAGGAACTGCTGCAGGCGCTGATCGAGCAGGACAAGTTCGGGCCGGGCGGGCTCTCGCCCGCTGGCGGCAACACCATCACCATCGGCATGCCGGAGAGCGCCCACGTGCAACTGGGCGACACCCTGTATCGCCTGATCATCTTTGATTATGAAGCGCGCCTGGAGAGGTTCTGATGGGTGCCGCGATTGAATGCTGTTTTTGCAGGCCTGCCATTCGGTGGGCCTGTTTGTTGTTCAGCGGTATGGGTGGTGTGATTGGCTTTCCCATTAGGGGGTGTAACAATGCACTGCAGGTCGCCACATTTCGACTTGCGCCATGTTGAGATTTGTTACATGCCATGCTGGTATAAAACAATGCGCCCGTTAGGGTGCCTAAGGAACCTCTGAACAACGGCTGAATTCGGGCGCTGGACCCGGTGCTGGTCCGAAA